>CAMUPJ010000049.1 GCA_947090725.1 uncultured Clostridia bacterium | reverse complement strand
GATTACCAAAAGAACTTTCCAATTGGCGCTCGAGGTGAAGTATAGCGGCGTGACCGATTGGATCTACGGCGAAGACGGCAGTCACATCGAGTTCGGTCTGCAAACGGGCAGTGCCGTGGCGAGCGGTTTTACCGGTTGGATCACCGTGGCGTATTACCGCGACAATACATTTGTGGGCGGATATACCAAGTCGGGGAACGCGTGGGGATTCGCAAACGACGACAATAAGCTGATCGTAAAGACCGGCAATACGGAAAAAGCAATAACGGCGGACGACACGTTTACCTCTTTCGCGCCGCTTTACCTGCCGTATGCGGCGGGCGAATACGAGGCGCGCATCACGTTCCATTGCGACGCGAGCGACGCTACCTATCAGACCGAGCAAACGTATTACGTGCCTTTCACCATCCAAAAGAAGCTTTTGACGGTGGACTGGGCGAATAAAGAATTTGCCTACGACGGCGCAACGCATATGGCGACGGCTACGGTAAACAATACGGAGACGCAGATCGGCAACGTTATCACCGGCGACAATCTTACGCTTAGGGTAAAAGCATACGACGGCGGTGCGTTTATCGACGATCCGAAAAACGTGAAATGGAACGGTACGGCGGAAGAAGCGTATACTGTTGCGGTAAGCGAAATCCTCGGCGCCGGCGCCGCGAATTATACACTGTTCGACGGCGAAGGCGAGACGGTTGCCGACATTGCCGACGGCTTGAAGAATACGCTGGCCATCCATCGCCGCGCGGTGACGGTAACCGCTCCCCAAGACGGAATGGACTACGGCACGCGAGACAAAGTAGGTAACGGCAAGGCGGGCGCGGGCAACCTCGGCGGCACGCTCGGTATCGAAATTGCACAGGCGGATACCGACGGTGCGCTCGATTACAGTGCGCTTGCCGATGCGTTCCGTGCCGTACTTACGGAGCAGGGCTACGAGATTCGCGCCGTCAAATCGGCGACGGGCAGCACGGTAGAGTACGTGGTGTACAATACCGATGTAGGCGTCTACGACACTGCGGTATTTGTAAAAGACGACAACGGAGATTTTGTGCTCGAAGGCGACGTGCTTTCCGATTATGCCGTGACGTATGTGCGTGATACCTTCACGATCTCGCAAAAGGCGATCGAAGTACAGTGGAACGAAAGCACGTTTGTCTATAACGGAAAAGATCAGTATACCGATTACGAGACGGCATACGGTAGTCCTTTCGTGTGGTTTGTCGATATCGACGGCAACGCCGTAGCGCTTGGCAATATCGCAATCTCGGGCAACGACGGTGGTTCTGCGTTCAAGAATGCGGATACCTATACGTTTACCGTACAGTCGATGACTTCGGCAAACGGCACGGCGTTCGATGCCAACTACAAATTGCCCGGCGACGGCGCCGATCATGCCGAGACGCTTACGCATGAATATACGATCGCAAAACGCGCCGTATCGGTTGTGGCGCAAAACGTGACCACTACCTACGGCACCGACGGTTTTGCGGCAAGTGCGGCACAACAACAGTGGGCGTATGCCGCCGGTACTGCCGAGTCGGCTATGTTCGTGGACGCTTCGGGCAAGGCGATCGCCGCGGGCGGGAACCTCAGCGCCAACGGCTTTACCTTTGCCGTAAAGACCACGGCGACGGCCGACACTACTCCTGCGGAATCCGCGAATACCTATACGTATATCGTGTATACGATGGAAGAGGCGGTAGAGGTTGAGCTTGTCGACGGCGTTGTATTTGCCAACTATACCGTGACGGTACGGCACGGCACGCATACGGTGGAGAAAAAGAGGCTGGATGCCGCCGATATTGCGTGGAAAAATACCGAATTTACCTATAACGGTTTAGATCAGACCAAGGTAAGACAAACGACTTCGGCCGATCAAGGCACGAATATGATCGCGCAGAGCGCATACTTTATCGACGCCGTGAGCGGAGAGGAACGGTTCCTCTACGTGTACGCTTACTCCGGCGAGAGCACGCGTGTACCGTTCATCAACTATACGGCTTCGGGCTATCATTTCCGCATTCACTCTCTGACGGAGGAAGATGCGGCGTGCTACGTGTTCGGCGATATTGCCGCAAACCGTACCCATACGGCTACGATGCAGAAGCGTGCCGTTTCCATCGAAATTCTCGATGCGACGAAAGATCACATTTACGGCAACGCCGTCGATCAGTCTACGCTGGCTTGGCGGTATTCGGGCGATTCCGAAAATAACGAATCGTTGCAATTCGTAAGCCTTTCGCTGGAAAACGGTATCTATACGATCGATAATGCGGACGTGTTTACGACGTTGTCGTTCACGCTCAAAATCGTAGGGAAAGAGAAGAAGCTCGACAACGCGCTTGCGGTGGGCACGTACGATCTGACGTATAGCGTTACCCGTACGGGGTATGAGAGCGCCGACGCGGCCAACTATGCTCTGACGGTTACAAAAGCCGGTACTGTCACGGTAGTGCCTCGCCCCGTTACGCTTACGGTGGCTGACCTTACAAGCGAATACGGCAAACGGCTCGCCGGATTCGGGCATACCGTTTCGGCGTACGGCACGCATGCCGAGGCGATCGTCAACGACGATGCCGCCGTGGTAAAAACGGACACGGTCGCCAACAACGGCATGACGTACGACAACGGCGTATATAAACTCGAAGTCGTATTCGGCACCGACGGCAAATTGCCCGCCGCGAATGCCTACGATATCTCGCTTACGCTGATAAACAAAAACTATACGATTTATTGGGCAACCGATGCGGCGGTTACGACGCAGAATCCAACCGCCGTTGCGGCAACCTATACGGTGACGGCGTCGCAAGTATTGAAAAACACTCTTTCGACCGATGTCAAGCCCGACGATTATACGTACGACGGCGTGCAACACGGCGGCGACTTGGAGGTGTCGTACATTGGGGAGACGGGCGACGTGAGCAGCTCCGACGCGACGGCCGCAAAACTTTCGTTCGGCAGTGCCGACGCCGTATCCAACAATCTTAAGTGGTACTTCCGCTACGACGAAGCGGGTAACTGGGCAAGCGCATGGACGGATATTACCGCCGAAGCGATTGTCGCAAACGACAGCGCTTGGAAGACCACGGCGCCTTGGACGGATGCTTCGGTAGCGCCTTCTTTCAAGGACGTGGGCGTCTATACGGTATACTTTGCCGTGTTGGCCGACAATCATGCGCCCGCAATCGGTGCAAATTATAAGCTTACCGTAACCGTCACAAAAGCGACGGTCTACGTGAGCTTTGCTCTCGAAATGTATTACGGCGAGACGTTACCCGCGGCTACCTATTGGAGTCAGCCGGAATTCATCGGTCTTGTAAGCGGCGAGACGATTACGTTTACGGGAAGTTCGTCTGCGCTTTCCGGCACCGTGTCGAGCGCTACCGTGGCCGATCTCAGCGGTTCCGTTTCGTTTAGCGTTGCGTATGATGCAGGCGACAAAGCGGGGGATTATCCGCTGACGCTCACGCTTACCGGCATTTCGGCAAAGAACTATATATTCGAGCAGGCAAGCGGCGATAAAGACGGCGTTACATACAACAACATGGTCATCAAGCAACTTCCTATCACGCTGACGATTAACGATCAGACGGCCGTGTACTATACGCCGACCGAGGAATTGCCCGATCTGACGCACGGCGAATACGACGTGACGGGCGCTGCCGTGGCGGACTATGCGTACGTGATATACGTAGGTTCTTACGACGGAACGACGCACGAAAAAGTGGAAGCGGTGCGCAAAGACGGCGATATCACTACTATGTTTGCGGGCGATACGATAACGCTGGCAAGTAAAGCGGTAGTAAACGGTACGACCAACAACGTGGGCGACTATGCGATTTATCTTGCCGATATTCTTAGAGCCGACAGTAGCGTGACGGCGAATTACACCATCACGTATTATGCCACCGCGTGGGCGGGTTCGATGCAGGATACGACGGCCGCCTCTACACAGATGGCTACCTATACGGTTACGCCGGCTTCCATGACGAGTACTACGCTGTACGGCTATACCGCCGATTATAACGAGCAGGAAAATTGGGCGATCGTAACGACCGAGGGCGGCGCCAATCAAGTGAACGGCGACATGACGGAAGCGGACGACGTCATGATTACGGTGGACGGAAAAGAGAGCGAGAGAGTGTGGTCGTATATCGAACTTACCGTCCGTCCCGCTGCGGTGGATTCCGAAGCGGCGTTTGCGGCGCTCGGTACTCCCGTATCCGACATGCCTGCCTATATCGATGCGGGTACCTACTACGTGGCATACCGCGTAACGGCGCCCAATCACGAAACCGAGTACGGGTACGTTACGGTTACGATCGAGCAGGCAACCAATACGTGGGAGACCGATTACGCGATTTCCGGCACGACTTGGGTGTACGGCAACGATCCCGCCACCGAGACGATGCCCGTTGCGAAGTTCAATAACCGCAACCATAACAACAATACGAGCGGCACGGGAATTTTGCAACCCGTCGTACAGATCAAACAAGGCGGCAATGTGATTGCAACGTACGCATATGCCGCATACAACGCGACCGAACATCGCTACGACGTGACGAGCTGGCTGGCTACCGTGGCTACCGCCGAACATTCGGCGTATACGGCAGGGTATAAGCTGGGCGCGCAGTTGCCGGTAGGAACGTATACGGTTACCGTATCGATGGCGGGCAATGCGAACTTTACGGCAATTTCGGAAACGGAAGTCGCTACCTTCAAGGTGACGGCACGGCCGCTTGTATTCAAGCCTACGAGCGACAAAACGTATGTGTACGGTACGACGGCGGCCGATATGCAAGCCGACTTGCTCGGTACGGACTATGCCTATACGGTGGAAGGTTTTGCCGCGTGGCATACTGTCGGCACCGACTACAAACAGAGTCTGCAAAAGGCGGGCTTCTCCGGCGATCCCAGTTTCCAAGTGTACGCCGACGGCAGTGCGCCCACGACGACGCAGTACGCACCCGGATATACCCATGGCAGTGTGGGGCGCTACGTGCTGGATATCGGCGCGGGCGAAATGACGCTTTCGGCAAACTATGCATCCGACTTCGATACGAACGGTACCGTGACAATCACACAGCGCAAGATTTCGGTGACAATCGGTTCGCATAACGATGTGGCTTACGATCTGAACCGAAGCGTGAATAAAGGTGCAAAGCCCGACGAAGCGCCGGTGTTCGACTTTACGGTAACGAGCGAAACCAAAGAATATAACGGCACGTATACGGTGGAAGGTTTCAGTCTTTCCGAACACGAATTGCTCAGAAGATTGCTGACGAGCGAGGGCGTAGCCGGTTGGACGACGTATACCGTGCAAGACGGCAGAGTTATGGATAGAACCGCCGACGTGAAAGAGGGGGGATATCCGATCCGCTTCCTTACGTCGGGAGACGATTACGGCGATCTTACGGTGTATGCCGACTTTGACAAAAACTACGAAATCGACGTTACGGAAGGCACGCTCACGATTGTGAGAGCGATGTTGGGTATCAGAATAGAGATTACCTACAACGGCGAGACGAAGACGTATGACGCGGCAGCGGCGTACAGCAGTATTGTGTACAACGGCGGCACTGTGGAAATCCAAGCCGTCAATGCGGCGGAGGGCGACGCAAACCGGGTAAAGATCGAGACGACGTATACCGACGCCGATAAGGTTTCCTCTACCCAAGCGCCTAAAGATGCGGGTACCTATACTTTCAGCTTCGAGGCGGAAAACAATCCCAACTATTGGGTCAATACCACCGGCTTTGATAATTTTGGCTTTACCATTAAACCGCGTGCGGTGCGCTTGGCGTATACCGTGATGCATAAAGATGCCGCGTTTACCGATGCTCCCGTCTACGACGGAACCGCGTATACGGTAACGGCAAGCTTCGAAACGAGCGACGGCACGGATCTCGATGACGAAAAGGTGGTGGAAGCGGACGAAGAAGCGTTCCGTGCGGCCATCGCGATTTCGTACGAGAGTACCGAATACGGCACCGCAATTCCGGTGAATGCGGCGCGTTACAATGTAGCGTCGGCGCTCACTGCGGGCATGATAGCAAACAACTATACCATCGCAAATACGGATTACGGCGCGCTTACGATTACGAAAGCCTTGTACAATGCGATCACTGCCGCTGATTTTGCGGCGGGAGAGGCGCGCGTGTACAACGGCGCGGCGCAAGCGTTCCGCGTAAACAACTACCTTACCGATTCCGAGAATATTGCTTTCGTGGGCGATGCGGCCATTATGTCGGCTACGGTAAGCTACCGCAAAGACGGTACGGCGGACTTTGCCGAAGCGACAGGAAAGTGGTTGCTCGGCGCGGACGACAAGTATTACCTCGAAACGCGTGATGTGGGCGAGTACCGCGTTGTCTTTTGTATGCAGGACAGCAAGAATTACGGTTGGACGAACGTAGGGTCCTTTACCTATGATGCGACGCAGGAAACGCTTACGTTCACGGTGACTATCACCAAAGCGACGTTGCAGGTCATTGCCAACAATATCTCGATTGCCTACGGCGAAAACGTAAAAGACTTCGAGACACAGATCACCGGCGAATTGATCTTCAGCGGCCTTGTGGGCGCCGACGCGGCATCGTCTAAGACGGAAATTTCCGACGGCATTGTGAAAACCGATACCGCTATGGTCACGCCGTTTACCTATCCTTCCACGCAGAGCGGGCAGGATCCTTGGTCTACGACGGCTGTCAAAGGTTCTACCTTCAATATCGTTATCACGTCGGGTTACCTTACGTCCGACAACTACGAGATCGTAGCCAAACGGAACGGCGATGCCGTGCAGTACGGTCAACTCACCGTCGGCGCACGTGCCGTAACGGTGAAAGTGGGCGATTTGCATTCCGTGTACAAGTCGCAGGAATACAACAAAGTGACCGCCGGCACAATCGACGTGACGGCCAACGCTTACAGCGATTTGGTGCAATTGGCAGACGGCTCCGAGATGGCAAACAGTACCGACATTTATGCGTTGGGTATTAGCTTTACCATGGCGGGAATAAACGCGGGCAAATATCCTATCGTATTTGCCTGGTCGAATACAAACTACAACGTGACGTTCTCGGGTAGTTGGACGGGCGATGATGCGAATGCCGGCAAAGCAGGCACTTATACCATCGAAAAAGCTTCGCTTACCGTCACGATTGCGAACACCAATACGCAATATGCCGCTACGGGCACTACGTCGGTAGCCTACGGCGAAACGCCTACCTATCGCGTGACGTTCGGCGGCTTTGTGGGCGGCGCGGAAGAAAGTTACTTCTATGACGGAAAAGAGTATGCGGTGAATACCGCGCCCGACGCAGAAAATGCGATTCCGCAGGAAGCGATTGTCTCGGCGATTCTCAACGGTACGACGGCATATGCGGCGTGGACTTCGCGGGCGGGAGAGACCTATGCTCTCACGCTTGCCGGCATCGGCGACGGCGAGACGGGAGCCAACGGATTTACCAACTACAAGATCGGCAACAACGATTTGACGCAACTCGGTTCCATGCGCGTAGCGCAACGCAATATTACCGCGCAAGTGACCAACGGCGGCAATGCGTTCGATTACGAGAAATTCCGGGAAGCGGGTTATAGCTACGACTTTGCGTCCTTTACGCAGGATGCGACGGTGGAAATCGAATACAACGCACAAAACGCGCCCGAGGCAACTGTGACGCTTGCGTACGACGGAACGTTGGAAAACGGTACTACGATTATCGCACAGCAACACGTAAACCATGCCGGCAGATACAGCGTGATTGTAACCTTGTCTGCAAATTCCGACTATGCGTTTGCGGGGCAAACCAACTGTACGCTCGACTATGTGATTACGCCGGCACTGTTGCCCGTATTCTGCGGCGCCGTGCTGGATGTGGAAGCGAACGGCTATACCACGATCTCGGGCTACGATTCCAACCTGATGCATTTCGATGCGTTTACGCACAACAGTGTATCCGTGCCGCAGTCGGGCGACGGATTTGCCAATGCGGACGGCTCGGTATGGAGCCGCTACGAAGACGGCGAACTTAAGACTTCCATCGGTGTGCTCGGTTCTTACGGTATCCATATCGAACTCAAGAGCGGAACGGGAACGTATTACCGCAACGACTTCTTGCTGGTGGCGTCGCAAGGCAGTGCGGAAGGCTATACCGAACTGACGCTCAGCTACACGGTAGTGCAGGGCGCGGGAAGCCTCGGTTTCCGCGTAAGCATAAAAGTCGGCACCGATACCGTGACGAAGTTCGAATATCTGACGACGTATGCAACCGACGTGTCGATCGACGCGTCGTCGGGAATCGATCTGTCGACGGAGAGCATCGGCTATACCTTTGCGCCTGCCGCGCCTTTGGGCAACGTGGCGTTGGGTGAAATCACGCTCGGCAATACCGAGATAGAAAAATTGTCCTTCTCGCCGTTGTGGCCTACCACCGTCGGCAAATACGTGGTACGCGCCATTTTGCCTGCGGGAACGGGGCATTCGGCGGCACGCGCAACCTATGTGTTCGAAATTACGCCTAAAAGCATTACGGTAACGACGTTTGCCGACGGGCAGAACGCTGCCTACGATCACGGCAATACGCAGTCCGCGACGGTGGGCGATTACGACGACGACACCATGCGTCTTGCGGTAAGCGGCAAAACGTTCGGCGAGAACGAAAAAGACCTTTCGGCTACGGTTGCGCTTCCGAGCGGGCAAGGCAATGCCACGGTTTCGGCGACGAATGCGGGCAGATATACGATCACGGTTACGCTTCGCGATACGACCAACTATAGATGGGTAGACGCGGACGGAAAAGCGACGGCGGCGCCCGAATATACTTGGGAAATTGCCAAAGCGGCCAATGCGCTTTCCGGTTTTGCGGACGTATCGGTGCAATACGGCGAGTCGTATGCCTTTGCGGCGACGGCGGACTACGGTACCGTAACCTACGTGTATCAGCGGTTGGGAACGACGCTTACCGAGTTGCCGCGCAATGCGGGCACGTACAGCGTGTTTGCCACCGTAGCGGAATCCGATAACTACAACGGTATTGCGCAGATTGCCGACAACAGCCGTACGCTTACGATTTCGCAAGCGACGTTGACCGTTGCGCACAAAGCGGGTTCGATCTACTACGGTTACGCGTTGAACGATACGAACGGGTGGCTTGCCGGCGATCAATTCGGTTACGAAGTAAGTGGATATGCTTACGACGATAAGGATTTGATTGTAGGCAACGTACAATATATCTCTTCCGCGAGCGGTTCGGAGGGTGCGTTTACTTTGGGCGCTTCCGTGGGTACGTACAATGTGGGCGTCTCGCCGACTTCGCTCGGGTTGGATGCGAGCAATCCGTTGACGGCGAATTACACGTTGACGTTTGCCGCGCCTTCTCTCGATCTGACGGTTGTGGCGCGTCCTATTACCGTGACGATCCGCCCTCAGAGAGCAACGTTCAACGGCAGTACGAAACCTACGATTGCGCAGGTGTCGGGTACGGACTATGCGATTACGTCGGGCGAAGTGTACAACAGAGAGTCGCTGGGCATTACGCTCGATGCGCCTACTATGGTGCCGAACGCGACGACCGGAAATTACGATGCGCGTACCTATGCGCTTGTGGGATCGTATACCAACACGAATTACAACGTGACCTTCATAGACGGCACCTACACGATCGAACGTCTTACGCTGAACTTCACCGGCGTGACGGTAGAGGGTGGATACACCTACGATCCTACCGCAGGTGCTACGCAGCCTACGGACAATGCGTTTATGCTCAAATACACAATCGACGGTACGACTTACATTTGGGGCGAAGCGAATGCT
Organism: uncultured Clostridia bacterium; assembly: GCA_947090725.1. Lineage (GTDB taxonomy): Bacteria > Bacillota > Clostridia > Christensenellales > Pumilibacteraceae > Pumilibacter. The sequence continues at coordinate 2,409 of CAMUPJ010000049.1, read as the reverse complement.
TACGCCGCTTGGCTGAATATCCGTTACTCCGGTTCCGATGCCGCAACGCCGCGCAATGCGGCCGGCACCTACCGCGTGACGATTCTGTCCAACGACACGGTCAACGTACTCGTAACGGGTACGACGGCCAACAGTAGCGTACGTGTAGAGAAGTTTACGCTCAGCACCGCCAATCTGAATCTCGGCACTGCGCTTTCGTTGGCGTATACCGGCACGGCGTTGCCCGATGCTACCGCCAATGCCGGATTGCTGACAACGATTGTGCAAGCGGGCGACGGCACGGTGGCCGAGGGACTTTATACGGCAAGCTTTACCGGCGTGACGTACACCGGTGTGGGCGAGTACACCAATGCCATTCGTCTCTCGCTGGGTAGCAACTTCGACAATTACAAGTGGAATGGCAGTACCGGTGCCGAAATAAATCTTGCATTCAGCATTGTGCAGGCAACGATCGACGTGGCGTTTGCGGGAGATACGAGTATTTCGCATCAATACGACGGTACGGCGCATACTTCCGAATTTGCCGTCAGGTTTGTCGATAGCACGACGGGCAACGACGTGGTTATCGCGTCGCCGCGCTTGACGTATCTCGTGTCCGATGCGGCGAGCGGAACGTATACGGCGGTATCCGATCTGACGCAGTACGCCAATGCGGGTACGTATTACTTCAAAGTACAAATCGACGGCACCGACAATTATACGGGAGCTACGACGAGCGGTTATATTACGTATACCGTGGCGCCGCGTGTGATTACGGCGATTACCGTCAACAACCTCGATGCAAACAATGCGTTTATTGCGGGCAGTTACGGAAGCGTGTTGGCACCGATCTCGTACAGTGTGACGCTGGACGAAACCGGCGTTTCGGGATCGCTCCTCACTTCGCTTCGCAATCGTTTCCGTCCCACCGTCACCTATACGGGTGCGTCCAACGGCAACGTGCGCTGTGCGGGCGGGGCGCTGCCTACGGCCGACAACAAAGTCTTGGCAGGTACCTACACCGCTACGCTGACTTGCACCGACAATAATTTCTCGTACACCGGCGCGCCCGTCGTTATCACGTATATCGTGGATCGGCAGGCGGTGTACAGCGACTCCATTACGCCGATAGCGGCCGAATACTCGAACAGCGCGAAACTCGTGAAGAATTCGATCAGCGGACTTGCGGGATACGGCGTGCAGTATGTAGAGAAAAACGCGACGGAAAGCTATACCGATGCGGGTTCGTACGACTTCGAGGTGACGCTGTGCGACGCCGACAACTACTACTGGTATGCGTACACCGGCGAAGGACATGTGGCTACCGACGCGATGCACAAAGATCGGACGCTTCGCTTCACGATTACGGCGGCGGAGATTAAGAGCGTTACGTTGCAAGGCGTGACCTTTACCGTGGGCGATGCAACGTCTGTGTGGAGCAGTACCGATCCCACTCGGTTGGCAAGCTGGTCGTACGGCGATACGGTAACTCCCGCGGGTTCCGTGCGCATCGTATACGGCGCGGGGAATTACAGCCGCACCGTGTCTACGGGCTTTACGCTCAGCTATTGCGATACCGAAAGCGGAGTGTTTACGACGTCGCTTCCTCGCAATGTGGGCAACGGCTACTATGTGAAAGTAACGCTTAGCGCCGACAGAAACTTCACCAATGCGGACGGCTACGCGCTTGCTCCCGTGCTGGTATTCCAAATCAAAAAAGCGGCCAACGCGATTTCGAACTTTACCGATAAGGAAATCACATACGGTGATCCGTATACCTTTGCGGCGACGGCTTTGGGCGACGACGTGAAGTATACGTACACACAAGACGGCCAAGAAGTTACGCCGCGCTACGTAGGTACCTATACGGTTACGGCAACGGTGGCGGAGAGCGACAACTTCCTGGGTGCTACGGCGGAGGTTACGCTTACGATTATCAAGGCTACGTTGACGGTTTCTGTGAACGCTCGTACCATTACCTACGGCGATGCGTTTGACGGAACAGCCAACAACGGTACGCAGTATTTCACTCTGCGCTCGCTCAAATATACCGACGAGCAGGTGGAAACGCTGGACGGATTTACGGGGGCGCCTACCTATACAACCGATTACACGCAGGGCGCCAACGCGGGGAACTACACTCTTTCCATCGCCAGCATCGACGGCATGGTAGCAACCAACTACGCCTTTGCGATCGATTCCCGTACGGCGACGCTTGCGGTGGCACGCAAAGAAATTACCGTTACATTGAACGACCAGTCGTCTGTATACAACGGCAGAGCGCCGATTATCAAACAGACGGCGCAAGACGGCGCTTGGACGGTGGAAGGCCTGGTGGCCGGAGATACCGAAGAACTTCTGTTGATAGACATGACGCGCAACAGTACTTCCGCCAATGCGGGTACCTACACGCTGAGCGGTCGCTTGGCT
>CAMUPJ010000048.1 GCA_947090725.1 uncultured Clostridia bacterium | reverse complement strand
GTAAGCGCAAACGGCTCCCGCTTTCGTCAATGCCTCGTAAGCGCCGCTCCCGCTGATCCCTTTACCCGCAATCAGTATTCTCTGCTTTTCAAAGTCCTTGTCCATGTTTCATCGTATGCGGTCACATAGACAAATATGCGTTAACGAAGCCGAAAAGCTACAAAACGCACAGTAAAGTAATCAGTACGGACAGAAGCCCCACGGCCGAAGTAACGGCGGTATACACCGACACAATACGATTTTCATGTACGCCTTTACGCTCGAAATGGTGATGCAACGGCGCCATCAGAAAAATGCGCTTTTTCGTCGCTTTGAAATATCCCACCTGCAAAATTACCGAAACACTCGTCGCCACAAACATCATACCTATAATGGGCGCCATAAATTCGAGACGACTCATAACCGCCAAACATCCGAGTCCTCCTCCCAACGCCAAGGAACCCGTGTCTCCCATAAAAACTTTGGCGGGATATCCATTGTAGCACAAAAAGCCCACAAGCGCGCCGACGAGAGAACAGCAATACACAATCAGATTGCCGTATTCCCCGCCCATTTGCCCGTCGCCCGTCGCATACGCCGCCAATACGATCATGATCGCGAAAAATACGGTATACGAAACGGAAACTTTTCCGGCAAGCCCGTCCAATCCGTCGGTCAGATTCACCGAATTGGTAAACGCCAGAAAGACGATCATAAACAACGGGACGGCACCCCAGCCGAGATTGATTTCCCGCAAGATAAACGGCGCATACATCACACCGCCCACCATTTCGTTTCCATAGGCAAATATCGCCACAATCACCGCAATCAGCAATTGAAAAACTATTTTCTGTAACGGCCCCAGCCCTTTGTTCTGTTTGAAAAACACCTTGATAAAATCGTCTATAAAGCCGATAATTCCGTAGCCGAGCGTGACAAACAAGGTAATCAACATCAATCGATTGTCTTTTCCCGCACACGCGAGACACCCGACGGCAACGGCAACCATAATGCCTATACCGCCCATCGTGGGGGTTCCGCTCTTTCCCATATGATTATCCACGTACGACAAAATCGTCTGCCGCACTTTCAGCCGTTTGCCGAGCATAATGACAAGCGGCATGATGGCTACGGCAACCGTAAATGCCGTCAGCGTTGCCAATGCCGCCTTAATCATGGCGTTTCCCGCCTTGCAATAACCGCATGATATACTCCTCATCGTTATATTCGTATTTGATGCCCTTAATCTCCTGATAGCGTTCCGCGCCCTTGCCGGCCACAATCACGATATCCCCTTTTGCGGCAGTAGAGCAGGCAAACGCAATGGCTTCGGTGCGCTCCGGATAAATGAACGTCGCGGCTTGTCGGTCTTTCGGAACGCCGGCATACACATCGGCAATGATATCTCCCGGATCTTCGTCCCGGGGATTGTCGCTGGTAATGACGGTGATATCGCTCAGTTGCGCCGCCACACGTCCCATTGCCCGGCGTTTGCTTTTATCGCGATTTCCGCCGCAGCCGAATACCGTAATAATGCGCGAAGGCGCAAATTCCCGTACCGACGTTATTATGTTCCCAAGTCCGTCATCGGTATGCGCAAAATCCACAATGACGCTGAAATTCTCCGCATTGATCACATTATATCTTCCGTCCACTCTCCGCAAATTGCGGATTCCCGCCAAGATGTCGGAAAAACGGACTCCCGCGAGTTTGGCCATCGTTGCCGCGCAAAGCGTGTTGTACATATTGAACTTCCCGGGAAGCGCAAATTTCACTTCCCCTATATCGTCATTCAGATTGATGATATAGCGCAACCCTTCCGCACTCATGCGAAGATCGATTCCGAATACGTCGGCCGGATTTTCCGCCCCGTATCCCAGCGTATGTACCTGTGCATTTTCCCATAAAGCTTGTCCCATCGCATCGTCCACATTCACGGCTGCATTTTTGCAAGCGCCCACCGTAAACAGTTTTTCTTTTGCGCGCGCATACGCTTCCATCGTGCCGAAATAGTCCAGATGATCACGGCTCAGATTGGTGAATCCCGCCGCTTCGAATCGGATTCCGCTCGTTTTATCGAGCGCCAACGCATGTGCGGAAACTTCCATAACCACACTCGTCACGCCGCACGCCGACATCTCGGCCAATGCACGGTGCAATTCCACCGGATCGGGTGTTGTAAGCGCCGCAGGCAGACAATGTTCGCCGTATCGAATGCAGTTCGTGCCGATAAGGCCCACTTCTTCGCCTGCCGCTTTCAGAATCTCCGCCAACACATACGACGTAGTCGTCTTACCGTTGGTACCGGTAATCCCGAACATTTTCAAACGCGCGGCAGGATTGCCGAAAAAGGCCGATGCCGCACGCGCAAATGCAACCCGCGTATCGGGAACCAGCACTTGCGGACAACGGACATCCACCTCTCGCTCGCACACGACGGCTACAGCCCCGTTGCGCTCCGCAATCGCGGCAAAATCGTGTCCGTCACACTTACTTCCCACGAGACAGAAAAACAAACTTCCGTGCCGTACATTTTCCGCCGAATGTTGCAAATCCGAAACGTCGACGTCTTCCGCACTGCAAACATACTCCGCCAATAGTTCTTTTAATTTCATACCGTTAAACCTAATCCTGTTTCGATTATTGTGCGCGCAAAAGCACGACGTCTCCCTTTTCGATACGTGTCTGCGGGACGGGAACCGAAGATACGGCATATTCCCCGTCTCCGTCGACTTCACACTGTAGGCCGCTTTCTTTCAGACGCTCTATTGCATCTTCTATGCGAAGTCCCAGCACATCGGGCATATTTATCCACTCTGTGGCTTCCGCCGTCACGGAAGGCGCAAGCGCCGTATAATCGAATATTTTTTTGAATACTTTACCGGCGTACGGAGCGGCCACCAAGCTTCCGTAATACGCATATCCGCTCGGCTCATCCACAATCATCGCCACCACGTATTTGGGATTTTCCACCGGAGCAAATCCGACAAAGCTGGATACGTATTTACCTTGCGCAATATGACCGTTCTCGTATTTTTGTGCCGTTCCCGTCTTGCCGCCGATACGATATCCTTCCACTCCCGCTTTGTGTCCGCCCCCTTCGCTGACGACTTTTTCCAACATTGTGCGCAGTTTTTCGCTCGTGGAAGCGGAAATCGCACGCCGCACTTGCTTAGGTGTGCGGGTATATAGTTCTTTGCCGCTGTAATCGGTCGCACTCGCAACAAAATACGGCTCGTACAAAATCCCCCCGTTTACCGCCGCAGATACCGCGGTCACGAGTTGTAACGGGGTGACCGCCACGGCCTGCCCGAATCCGATACGCGCCAGATCCACGTTCTTCACCGCGGATTGTTGCATCAAAAGTCCTCTGCTTTCTCCGTAGAAATCCACATTGGTCTTACTGCCGAAACCGAAATTCCGCAATCCCTCATACAGTTTATCCGTTCCCAGTCGCAACGCCAAATCCATAAATACGCAATTGCAACTGTTCTTCACGCCGTCGCCGAGGTCCTGCGAACCGTGGCCGATACTTCTCCAACACTTGATTTTTTGCCCGTCCACCAATCGGGAACCACCGCAAAAGAAACGGTCCGAATCCCCTACCGCGCCGTTTTCCAGCGCCGTAGCCGTAGTAAAGATTTTGAACGTCGATCCCGGCTCGTACACGTCTACGATCATTTTGTTTTTACTGAGAGCGTTGAGCATGGCAATATCGTCGCGCGGCGGTTCGTTCAGATCGAAGCCGGGCGCACTCGCCATAGCCAGAATACCGCCCGTATTGCAGTCCATCACAATCATGGACGCACCTTTTGCGCCATGATCGCTCAACGCGTCCGCCACCGCCGACTCGGCAAATGCCTGTATATTGCCGTCGATGGACAATGCGAGATTACAACCGGGAATAGCCGGGACGTATTTCGTTACGTTGTCTTCCAACTCATGCCCCTTGATATCGGTTGCCGTATACGCAAATCCGTCCACACCCCGCAGATACTCGTCGTAATATCCTTCCAAACCGTTTTGCCCCACGTTGTCGATATTGGTAAAGCCGAGAATCTGCGACAAATATCCCGAGCCGGGGTAATACCGCTTGGAATCCAGCGTAAAATACACCCCGTCCAGTTTTTGTTGCAGAATCGACTCCGCCGTCTGCTTTTCCACCGCGCGCATTACGGTAATTTCACTGACACGGGAAGAGTTGATTTTTTTGAGAAGTTTATCGTATTCGAGAGAAAAATGTCCCGACAACACCGAAGCGACTTTTTCCGCGTCGGTGACGGCATTGGGACGCACGTATACCCCGTATACTTCGCGGTTATCCGCCAGCACGTTCCCGTTTGCATCGATAATTTTGCCGCGCGGCGCTTTGAGCGGCAAATCTCTATACCATTGCTCGGCGGCGCGCGCCTGCAAATCTTTGCCCGCAATCAATTGCAGATATCCGAGTCGCCCCAAAAGAACACAAAACAAAAAGGTTACTGATATCAGCAATATCAATAACCTCTTTCGCATCGTAACCGTACTGTTCGGTAAAGGATTCAATTAAATTTCAGCCTCCGAAAATCTTACTCAGAAAGTCACAAAACTTGTCAAACCAGTTGGTTCTTCCTTTGTATGTCGTAGGCTCCGTAGTAGGAAGCAATTCCACTTCCACCACCGTAGTGATTTCTTGCATTCCGTTTGCGCTTGCCGCTTCGGTAACCCGATCGCGCACGGCAGGATCGGTCAGATCGGTCAAATCATGGATTTGCGAAGCCTGTTCCGTAAGCAAAACGTTTTTGGCGGCAATTTCGCCGGCCAACGCATCGGCCGTACGGTTTATTCTGCCGACCACCACCCCCGTGGTGATAACTGCTACCGCCAACAGCAATACAACGGCCAAATATCCGAAAAGCGCCAATTTCACCTTGGCGGAAGGCTTTACCTTTTCGTACAACTTTTCTTCCGTACGATCGTCAAGTTCCGCTTGCGAATATGCGGGCATCTGTATGACGGGCATCAGATCCTCTTTCTTTCTCTTTTGCGCTTTGCGCGTCGGCGCAGGCGTTTGCACGGGAACCATGCGTCCGGGAGTGGAATACCGCGTGCTGTACTCGATCACGGAGGAAGTCGTGTTTTGCACTTCGGGTGTGTGATACCGCTCACCTCTCGCTTCCGTCTCTACCGCAAATCCCGTTCTGTTCTCCGAAGCAAAGGAGGGCTCGTCCGTAGTTCTTTCAAACAAAAAACGATCCGAACGCAATTCCGTCGCTTCCGCTTCTTCATTCGCCGTTCTTCCCGAGGGTTGAACGCCGTATCCGCCGAAACGATCTTGTTCGGTGCTGATTCTTCTCCGCATCGTTACCATATCTTTATGCTCCTTTGGTATAGATTATACCGTCCGCTTGTTTTTCTTTACAGTTTTTCGGCCACACGCAACGTTGCGCTTTGGCTACGGGAATTTTTGGCCACCTCTTCGGCCGAAGGCTTATATTTGCCTATCAACTTTACGCTTGCTTTATGGTTACAGACGCATATAGGAAGCGATTTATCGCAAATGCAGTCGCTTGCCAAAGTCTTCAACGTCTGTTTGACGATTCTGTCTTCCAGAGAATGAAAAGAAATGACGGCAATTCTGCTTCCGCTACGCAGCACATTTACAATGTCGCAAATCGCTTCACCCAATCCGGACAACTCATTATTGACTTCGATCCGTATTGCCTGAAACGTCTTTTTCGCGGGATGTCCGTTCTTCCCTTCCGGAACGCAGGACTTTACGATATCCGCCAAGCGTTTTGTCGTCTCGATACGGGAGCGTTTTCGCGCCTCCACAATCGATCTTGCGATTTTGCGGGCAAAGCGCTCTTCTCCGTAGGTATATATAATTCTCGACAACTCCTCTTCGGTATATTCGTTTACAATGGTCATGGCCGAAAGATATTGATCGCGATCCATCCGCATGTCCAGCAATCCGTTGCCGCTGTAGGAGAAACCGCGCATGTTTTCGTCCACCTGATGCGAAGAAATTCCCAAATCGAGAATCGCTCCGTCCAGTCCGTCCACCGCATTTGCTTTGAGAACTTCCGTTACGTTTTTGAAATTGTCTTTGACAAGCGTATATCGACCGCTCCACTCCGTAACCTGCGACAATCGCATGCGCGCATAGTCAATGGCTTCCATATCGCGGTCGGTAGCAATGAGCCGCCCGCCGCGGCGCAGAATTTCACTACTGTGTCCTCCTCCGCCGAGCGTACCGTCGAAATACAATTTCCCTTCGCCTACACGGAGCGCGTCCATACATTCGGTAAGCATAACCGGCACATGATACTCACGCATTTTGCTTATCCTCGCGCGCCGGCGGCACCGTTCTCAGACACTCGTCGAATGCATCCGAATCGATATCCGAATACGCATTCCAATTCTCTTCGCTCCATATCTCCACGCGATTGTATGCGCCGATGGTTACAACGTTTTTTCCGATTTTTGCATGACGGATCAGATTTTGCGGCAACAGAATACGTCCCGCTTTATCCTCTTCGGCAATAAAACCGCGCGATGCCATAATACGCACCGATTTGCTGCTGTCCGGATCCAGTACGTCGAGAGAACGGAAACGCTCGTCGAAAATCCGATCGGCATCCGCTTTGGGCAAAACAATCAGACAGTTATTTGCGCCGCAAGTAATAAAAGGATGATCGCCGAGCATGTCCTTCAATTTAGGCGGAATTCTGATTCTGCCCTTTTCGTCAATCTGATGCCGATATTCTCCGAAAAACATTTGCGATCACCTCCTTTGCACTTACAGCGCAGATTTGCCCCAATAGAGCATTTTCCGTTTATTTCCCTACCATTATACCATACAATTTGCCCACTCGCAAACACTTTTGCCCATTTTTAACACTTTTTTTCACTTTTTTATAGGTTTTGCTCCCCGCCACGGCAATATGCTTTCGTCTTGCCGCCCATGCCCGAAATAAGGCGACAGCCCCGATAGAGTTGACATTTCGGCTCCGATACGTTATTATAAAAGCAGAGCACACTTCGGAGCATACAATGGAAATCAATCAAATACACGAAGCGCAAAAGAGATTAGACGGCATCACGCATTTTACGCCTTTGGAACATTCTCTTACCTTTTCGAAAATGGCGGATGCGCAAATTTGGCTCAAATGCGAAAACCAACAGAAAACAGGTTCGTTCAAAGTCCGCGGCGCTTACAATAAAATCAAGAAAATCACCCAAACGTCGCCGCACACAACCTGCGTCGTTGCCTCCAGTGCGGGCAATCATGCACAAGGCGTCGCATTTGCCGCGCATAACCTCGGCATAGAATCGTATATCGTCATGCCGCTGGCCACCCCTATTGCCAAAATCTCCGCAACCGAAAATTACGGCGCACATGTTGTGCTCAGCGGCGACTGTTACGACGACGCATTCGACACTGCAATGCAGATCACGCAAGAAAAAGATGCCGTATTCGTACATCCTTTCGACGATGAAGACGTTATTGCCGGACAAGGCACAATCGCCCTCGAATTACTGGAACAATGCCGCGACCTCGATGCCGTTATCGTACCGGCGGGCGGCGGCGGCCTGTTGGCGGGAATCGCCTACACGGTCAAACAAATCAATCCTTCCATACAAGTATTCGGCGTGCAGGCAGAACGCGCCGATGCCATCCATCAAAGCTTTCGGCAAAAAAAGCATATCGCGACCGAAAGCGTCTATACGATTGCCGACGGTATCGCGGTAAAAAATCCGGGCGTTCTCACCACACGGCTCATTAACCGTTACGTAGACGACATACAAACGGTCACCGACGATGAAATCGCATCCACCATCATTCAGCTTTTGGAACGCGCCAAACAAGTCGTAGAACCGGCCGGCGCCACCAGCCTGGCGCTTGCCCTCTCGCAAAGAGTGCAATCTCTACGAGACAAAAAAGTCGCCTGCGTTCTTTCGGGCGGAAATATCGACGTAGGCTTCATTCATAAAATCATCGAAAAAGGTCTTGTCAGTCGCGGAAGGCAGATGAAATTTTCGGTAATTCTGTCCGATAAACCGGGCAGTCTCGAAAGTTTTTCCCGCATCATGGCAACCGAGCAGGCCAATATCATCTCCGTACAATACGACCGCATGGGCACCGAATTGCGCCTTAACGAAACCATTCTGCACATTGCCTGCGAAGTCAGCGGTTTCGAGCACGGCAAACGCGTGATCCGCCAGTTGAAAGCAAACGGATTCCATATACTTTTCGATCGCCGTACCCCCGAACAATAAACGCGACATTTTCCGAAAATTCCACACAAAGAGGTTTCTCCCATGAAAAACAAAAAGAAAAACAAAGACATTCTGCGCAGCGTTGTCGTAGCCCCCGATGCCCCCAAAGCCATCGGACCGTATTCGCAGGGAATCGAACTCAAGAAACTCATTTTCTTTTCGGGACAAATCCCCATCGATCCCGCCACGGGCGCCTTGTCGGGAGACGATTTCGTCACGCAAACCCGTCAAGTCCTTAAGAATATCGACGCACTGCTCTCCGCCAAAGGCTTGACTGCGGCAAACGTCGTAAAGTCCACCATTTTCCTTACCGACATGTCCAAATTCGCCGAGGTCAATGCCGAATACGCCAATTATTTCAGTTTTGAACCGCCGGCACGTTCCTGCGTAGGCGTTGCAGCACTCCCCATGGGCGCACTTGTGGAAATTGAAATTATCGCCACGCTTTAATTAAGCATCGTAAAAATCCCCGACCCTTTTCGGATCGGGGATTTTTCTTTATGCTTTACAAAATCGTAACAAGTTTATTTTTAACCAAATCGCAAGAAGTCAAATAGTATGTCACTCCGTTTGCTTCTCTCTCCAAACGCATGCGCCCAGGGTTGCCGTGCAAATGGCCGTATACCACCGCATCCACACCGTACTGCTCGAAAAGTTGGGTAAAGGGCGACGGCGCATGTCTGCTGTTAAACGGCGGATAATGAATCATCGCCATCACCCGATCGCCGTCGCGACGCTGTGCCGCCATAGCGGAAAGCGAAAGCATCATACGTTGCACTTCTCTGTCATAAATCTTTTTATCTTCGGCCGATACACCGCCCGTATTTTCCGGTGTCGTCCAGCCTCTGCTACCGCATATTAAACAATCGCCTATGCGCACGCAATCGTTTTGGACGGCGTACGTCTTGTGCGAAAGCGACGAGCGCACTGCGCCGATTGCTTTCCACCAATAATCGTGATTGCCGCGGATCAGCACCTTATGCCCGGGCAAATCGCCTATCCATTGCAAATCGGGCAACGCATCGGATAAATTCATCGCCCAGCTGATATCACCCGCAATCAACACGATATCTTCTTCCGCTACTGTTTCCTGCCAGTTCTCGGAGATTTCCTCGAGATAGTTCGCCCAACACCCGCCGAAGATGTCCATCGGTTTGGGATTATTGCCCGACAAATGCAAATCACTGATTGCATATACTTTCATGCTGTAATTATAGCATCCGTCGGCAAAAAAGGCAAGCAACACGGCAAAGATTCTACTCTATCGGAAAAAGAGGAATCGATAAAAGCGCGTTGCAGGCATCGCCGCAATCCACACAACCGGGATACACGCAATTGCCGTACGTGGGAATCAGTATGTCGGTGGGTACGATAACTTTTGCCACGTACACATAACACCCGCTTCCTGCCACCGTATCGTCGGACAAGAAGCTTCCGATCAGACTCTCGAACACGGCAAACACCTCTATACGATACGGAACCAATGATTGTTCCGGAAGCCGCAGTACGAATTCCCTATGTACACGAAAACTGCTTACCCCGGTATACGCATTGTTATAGGCGTCGGTAAACGTAACCGTAACGGGCAAAACGATATCTCCCGACACGCGGCTTCTGCCGTTGCCAAGCGGAACCGTCACTACGTTTTCAAATGCCGCTTCGCCCGAACCGGAAGCTTCGACAAACGTGAACGGCGGCGTGGCCTCGGCAGAAATCTGCGCCACCGTCAAAGTAAAGCTTTGATTGTTGAAGTTCTCTCTGCAACCGTCGAACACCCGCTGCACTTCTATACATATCCGCTCACACAAGCCTGTAAGCGGATTGCCGCGAATCCGCCCTGCACGAATCGTATTTGCCATAAAAAAACCTCCCGCAACGATCGTTACGACCATTCATATGCGGAAGGATTCCCATTGGTGCTTGTCTTGCAAGAATTCTTTCAGACGGAGGGCGCCGCAATCGTGTCGAAAAGCGCTTCGATTTTCTCCTTACCTTCTCCCGTGACGCCCGAAAAGACAACGACGTCGTCACGCCCCAAAGTGAGCGCCGTAGCTACCGTTTGCACCGCACGGCCGATTTGCGCTTTACTGAGTTTATCCGCTTTGGTGGCCACCACGGTAAAAGGCAACCCGTAAGCATACAGATACTGCAACATCTGCTTATCCAGCACCGACGGCTCATGTCGGATATCCACCAACGCAAACACGTGTTTGAGTTTTTTCGACGTATGTAAATACCCTTCGATCAACTTCGACCACCCGCTTTTTTCGCTTTTGGAAGCAGCAGCATACCCGTATCCCGGCAAATCCACCAATACCAACGCGCCGCGATTGAGATTGAACAAATTCACAAGCCTTGTTCTTCCCGGCGTCACCGAAGCTTTGGCAAGCTTTTTGCGCCCCGTTACTCGGTTGATAAAGGTGGACTTCCCCACATTCGAACGCCCTACCACGCACACTTCGGGGCAGTCGTACCGCAAAGAGACCTCTCCGTATTTATCCGGAGAGGCAATGCTTGTCATAAATTCCGCCGACACAATCTTCATACGTTTTTCCGCCGCTTTAACGCTCTACTATACAAGCGCAATCGAAAAGACGTCGTCTATCGTATCCGCGTATAAGATTTTGACATTTTTCTTTACCTCGGCAGGCAACTCTTCCGCGTCCTTGCGATTCTCCGACGGAACAATCAACGTCTTGACGCCGGCGCGGAACGCCGCCAACGATTTCTCCTTCAAGCCTCCGATCGCAAGCACTTTGCCCCGAAGAGTCACCTCGCCCGTCATCGCCACATTGCGATTTACTTTACGCCCGCTCAACGCGCTCAAGACAGCCGTAGCCATCGTAATTCCCGCGCTCGGACCGTCTTTGGGCGTAGCGCCTTCCGGCACGTGAATGTGAATATCGTAGTGGGTAAATTTGTCCACCGGAATATCGTATTGCGCCGCGCGCGAGCGCACCAAGGTCAGCGCCGTACGGCAGGATTCCTTCATGACGTCGCCGAGGGATCCGGTAAGAATAATCTCTCCTTTTCCGTCGGGAACGGCAACCACTTCGATATTCAGCGTCACGCCGCCCACACTCGTCCACGCAAGGCCCGTGGCAAGACCCGATTCGTCCGCTTCGTTTTTGAGATTATCCCGATACTTGGGTACGCCGAGAAAAGCTTTGAGATCGGCTTTGCTCACCTCATAATGTTGCGGCGTATCCTTTCCGTTCTCCACTACTTTGACGGCGATCTTACGAATCACGGAGCCGATTTCACGCTCCAAATTACGCACGCCGCTCTCGCGGGTATAATTGGAAATAATCGTCATCAAAACGGCATCCGATATCGCAACCGTTTCGCTCGTAAGTCCGTTGGCGGAAAGTTGCTTGGGCACAAGATACCGTTTGGCAATCTGCAATTTTTCTTCATATGTGTATCCCGACAGTTCGATCACTTCCATACGGTCGAGAAGCGGCGCCGGAATGGTATCGAGACTGTTGGCCGTCGTCACAAACATAACCTTACTCAGATCGTACGGCACCTCGAGATAATGATCACGGAACGCGTTGTTTTGATTCGGATCGAGCACTTCGAGCATAGCCGAAGCGGGATCTCCACGGAAATCGGAAGACATTTTGTCAATCTCGTCGAGCAAGAACACGGGGTTTATAACCTCCGCTTGCTTCATCCCGCTGATAATCCGACCGGGCAAAGCGCCGATATACGTGCGCCTGTGCCCCCGAATCTCCGCCTCGTCACGAACGCCGCCGAGACTCATCGATACGAGTTTACGCCCCGATGCGCGGGCAATACTCGTCACCACCGAAGTTTTACCCACCCCGGGAGGGCCGACAAAACACAGGATAGGCCCTTTGAGATTTTTCGTTAATTGATGTACCGCCAAATATTCGACGATACGCTCTTTCACTTTCTCCAATCCATAGTGATCTTCATCCAGGATTTGCTGTGCGCGTTTGAGATCGAGATTGTCGTCGGACTCTTCCGTCCAAGGCATTTCCAACAGCCAATCGAGATACGTACGACTCACGCCC
>CAMUPJ010000047.1 GCA_947090725.1 uncultured Clostridia bacterium | reverse complement strand
AAATACAAAAGCCCGCCTATCCATAAGCGGGCTTTTGTATTTCCCATTCCGGTTTACCTTATAAAGCAATTACTTTACGCGTTCCATATAAGTGCCCGTGCGCGTATCGACACGGATCTTTTCTCCTTGGTTGATAAAGAGCGGCACCTGAATATTGAAGCCGGTTTCGAGTTTGGCGGGTTTATTACCCGCTTTGGAAGTATCGCCTTGAATGCCCGGTTCGGTTTCGGCAATCACAAGTTCCACAAAGTTAGGCGGTTCTACCGAGAACGGCGCGCCCTTATACGATTGTACCGTAACCGTCATTTCTTCTTTGATAAAACGCAACGCATCGGACACAATATCGTAGTTAAGCGGCAACATGTCGTACGTCTCCATATCCATAAAATAATAGAGTCCGTCGTCATTGTAGGAATACTGCATTTCTTTCCGTTCGATATGCGCATTCTCATACTTATCGGACGGGTTGAATGTTTGCTCGAGAACTTGTCCCGTTACAACGTTTTTGATCTTTGCGCGAACAAATGCCGCTCCTTTCCCCGGTTTTACGTGCTGAAAGTCTACAATCACATAAACTTTCCCGTCTATCTCTACCGTTACGCCTTTTCTGAAATCTCCTGCAGATATCATAGTGCCTCCTATAAATATAAATTTTTATTAAAGTTTGTCAAATTGCGTACACCGTCTTCTTCGACAACAATCATGTCTTCGATGCGCACCCCGCCGATCCCGTCAATATAGATGCCGGGTTCAACCGTAACCACCATACCGGGCAACAAAATATCGTCGCTGCGTTCCGACAAGTTGGGTTTTTCATGAATTTCCACCCCAACTCCGTGCCCGAGCGAATGCCCGAATTCTTTTCCGTACCCGTTGGCGCGAATATATTCTCTGGCCAATGAGTCGGCTTCTCTCCCCGTCATACCGGCTTTAATGTGTTTAAGCGCATATGCCTGCGCTTCGAGAACGATGCCGTGAATCGCTTTCAGCTCGTCTTGCGGAGTGCCTAAAGTAAACGTGCGCGTCATGTCCGAACAATACCCGTTGGTCCGCGCCCCGAAATCGATCAGAATCAACTCGTTCTTTTCCAATTTTTTATCGGACGGATGATGATGCGGGTTGGCGGAATTTTCGCCGAAAGAAACGATATTTTCAAACGCCAATGTGTCGGCGCCCAAACGAATCATCTCAAACATGAGTTCGGCCGAGATTTCGCGCTCGGTTACTCCCGGTTTAATCAGCGGAACAATTTTTGTCAGCGCCTTTTCGGCAATGCGCTGAGAGACTTCGATTTTCGCGATTTCTTCTTCGCTTTTTACGGTTCTCTGTTGCGAAAGTTCTGCGCTGGCAGGTTTGAGCGTATATTCCGACAACGCGGACTTGAGCGTTTTGAAATCGCTCACCGTAAGATACGTTTCCTCATATCCCACGGATTTAGCCCCGAGACGGGAAAGTTCGCTACACACGGAAGGATAAAGTTCCGACGGTATTACCGAGTGAACCGTAAAATCGGTCAGCGTTTTACGCGCGTGATTGGCATATCGAAAATCCGTAAAAAAGATTTTCTCCTTCTCGGTCAAAAGCACTAAACCGAAAGACGTATCTATCCCCGTAAAATAGCATCGGTTTGCCGGAGAATGAATAAGATATGCATCTATCTTAGTATCGAACATACAGCCTCCATTTCTTTATTATAACATACCTGTTATTAAATGTTCAATCGTTTTGATGAAACTTTTTCATAATTAGTGCATCGTCGCTCATTGTTCCGTTTGACTCGCAAACAATGTACGGCGTTAACTTATACTCGTCAATCAAATTTGCCAAAGGTTCGTAATCCGGTCCGAATATCTCGTCGGCGAATGTCAGATGACGGATTTCTCCCCCCTTTCCGTACTGAATTTTGGAAAAGTGAATATGCATGTTTTTGGTTTTTTCATCACCCAAGCCATCGACAGTCATATCGATGATCCTGCGATAGTCGTCTTTTGTTTTGAGTCCGCCTTGCATATAACAATTGATGTGACCGAAATCATAACAAGGATACAGATGCGCATCCGCTTTGCAAAAATCGATAATTTCTTCCACCCGACCGATCTGTTGCATTTTTCCCATGGTTTCGGGACACACAATATAATCCGCAAAATGAGGATCCAATTCCGCGTGTAAATACGTCATGAGCTTTTCGATATTTTGCTTTGCCAAATGTACGGCATTCTCCCGTTGCATTTTGCCGCAACTGGCGGGATGAAACACGACGCGCTTTCCGCCCATCTTCCGAACGGCTATCAACGCATCGAAAATATAGCCGATAGACTTTTGAATCATTTCGTCCGATTCGTTGGCAAAATTAGTATAATACGGCGCATGCGCACTGATTTCGATTCCGTACTTGGTAAATTCCTCGCGAATCTTCTGTGCCCCCGCATCACCGATTGCCACACCGCGACCGAAAGAATATTCAAAAGCCGTCAGGCCGAGCGAATGCAACCATTGCGCTTCTTCATAGGTATGCTTGTGCCCCGAAGCATAAAAAGCATCGGAATTTCCCGAAGGACCTATTCTTAACATATGTTTTTACCTCCAATCGGCGTCTTTCAAAATTTGCGCCTGTAATTCGTAAGGAGAAGAAAATTTGCGAATGGAACGTAATCTGCGTACAAATTCCACCGAAATCCGTTTGCCGTACAGATCTCCTTCAAAATCGGAAAGCAGCGTTTCTATCGTAACATCCTCTTGGGCAAATGTCGGCTTGTCGCCTATATTGGTCACCGATTTGTACTGCTTGCCCGCCACGTCCGTTACGGTAGCATATACGCCCTTTTGCGGCAACAGTTTGTCCGGATCACAGGCAAGATTCGCCGTGGGAAAACCGAAGACTTTGCCGACGCCACGCCCTCGGCAAACTTCTCCCGTGATAAAGTACGGATGGCCGAGCATCCGAGTAGCCCCCGGAATATCGCCGTTTGCCAAGCGGGTTCGGATTTCCGTGCTGGAAATCCGTTCGCCGTCTTGCATCACGGGCGGTATTACGTCACACACCACTGACTTATTTCGGCAAAATTCCGTTAAATGCGCCGCATTCCCCTCTGCCCGTCGGCCGAACCGAAAATCATGCCCGCATACGATCCCCCGAATCGGCAGAGCGCGAAATACGATTTTCAAAAACTCCTCCCACTCGGTTTCCATTATCTTACGATCGAACGGAAATGCCAAAACGGAATCCAGTCCGTAAGAATCAAAAAGCTTCAGCCGCTCTGAAAAGGAGAAAATCAATTGCGCATTTTGCGAGAGATCGGAATACGGATTGTTACAAAAAGTAAGCACGCAGGAACGACTTTGCGTGCGCTCCGCCAGCATTTTGGTATGAGAAATCAGGGACTGATGCCCCAAATGCATACAATCGAAAAAACCGAGCGCCAAACAGACGGGTGTCGAATATGTATTTTGTAGCGATAAAACTTCCAATCTCAATCTCTTAGGTAGGTTTTGACTTTAATATAATCGTCCACAAGATGGGCAATACCGAATAATTCCCCTTTACAATACAAGGCAAAGTCGCTATTCCTGTATTTTTCCTCCGTTATAGGGATCTTGATACCGTTGCACAACGGCGTATACTGCATATCGGATAAAGTAAGCTTTGGCAAAGAAGCAATACTTTCTTCTACCGAGGTCAAAGCGGAACTTCCGATTTCTTTTAAGCGGTCTAACGTAATACTGTCTTGTATACTGAAATTTCCACACTGCACACGCTTTATGGAAACCATCGTGCCGAGCGTCCCCAAGGACTGTGACACGTCACGGCATAGACTGCGAATATATGTTCCGGCAGAACAGTGAATCCGAATCAGATGTGTGTTTATATCGGTTTCCGCCAACCAGCGCAGTGACTTAACTTCCACGCGACTCGGCTTCAATTCGGCGGTTTTGCCGATGCGTGCCAATTTATACGCGCGCACGCCTCCGACCGATTTGGCGCTATATTGCGGCGGTATTTGTTGTAACACTCCGACAAATTGCGGTAGCGCTGCCTGAATTTGCGATACGGTAGGCACCTGCTCCGTTTTATCGAGAACGATGCCTTCTCCGTCCAGGGTATCCGTCGTATATCCGAAGCAAAATTCGGCTTCGTATATTTTGTCCTTCGTAAGAAAGTAATCAAATAGACGCGTAGCTTTTCCTACGCCCAGCAACAAAACCCCCTCTCCGGCAGGATCGAGGGTTCCCATATGTCCGATTGCCTTGGTGCCGAGAATTTTTCTGCATGCTACGACGGCAGAACTGCTGGTAATCCCTTTGGGCTTGTAAAGGTTCAGTACCCCTTTCATATATCCATGCCGTCCGTAACCGACTTGAGTACTTTACGCACGACGTCCTCGTATTTTCCGTGCACAGCGCACCCGGCCGCCAATTTATGTCCCCCGCCGCCGAATACAGCTGCTGCGGCGGCCACATCTATGTTTTTGGAACGGTAACTCACTTTATACAATGTTGCATGTTGCTCCGTAATGCAAACGGCTACGTCTACCGAGCCGATCATCATGCCGTAGTCGATAATTCCTTCCGTATCGGCAAGAACGCAACCGCATTCTTCCAAATCTTTTTGCATGATACAAATGACACAAACACGTTCATCGACAAAAAAGCGCATGGACTGAATCGCGCGAGAAATAAGTTGCACTTTCGCGCGCGTTGTATTTTTATAGAGGTTTTTTGCAATCTCACCGGCATTAACGGCATATTGCGTCAATCGGGAAGCGATTTCGAATACATGTGTCGTCGTATTACTATGCCTGAAATGTCCGGTATCCGTCGAAAGCCCGACAAATAAGTAATATGCCGATATATCATCGATCTCCCCCAACGCATCCAGCATATCGAACAGAATCTCGCACGTACTGCTTGCATTCGGGAACACAATATTGATTTGCGCAAAGCGGTTATTGGAACAATGATGATCGATATTGACCGAAACCTTTGCTTTACGCACACAGATTTCGAATTTTCCTGTACGCATATGATCGGCACAATCCACGCAAATGACCGTATCGTACTCGTGTGCATTTTGCATATTGATCGAAGCAAAGTCCGGCAAAAAGGAAAAATGCGTCGGCACGGGAGAATCCACTACGAAATCGCATGATTTGCCGTGTTTGTTGCAAACATGCCTAAGAGTAAGCCCGGCGCCGATACAATCGCCGTCGGGCCTTTGATGACCGATAATCAAGATACTTTTGGCATGCTCAATGATCTCTGTGATCGTCATTCCGTTTGATTTCCTCTAAAATTCTGTCGATTTGTGCGCTGTACTGCAAAGAATTGTCCATCAGGAAAGTAAGTTCCGGAATCGTTCGCAAGTCGTGAAAGGCTTTGGAAAGTTCTTTGCGAATAAATCCGGCGCTTCGGCAAAGCGTATCGAAAGTCTCTCGGACTTTTGCGTCACCGACATTGCCGAAAATTTCCACGCGCACTTTCGCTGTTTTGAGATCTTTCGCCACGTTTACCGACGTAACGCTGACCATTTCCGTCATACGCGGATCTTTCAGCTTTGCGATAATCTGCGACAATTCTTTGCGCATTTCACTGTTTAGTCTTTCTACTCTATAGCTCATATCGTTATTATTTAATTAGTTCGAGATTATATGCTTCGATTTCGTCATTTTCACGGATATCGGAATACGTATCGATATTGATACCGCATTCGTGTTCGATACCCACTTCTTTGACATCTTCTTTGAAGCGTTTCAAGGTAGTAATCGTTCCCTCGCATACGACGGCACCGTCACGGTATACGCGTACTTTGCTTCCGCGAACGATTTTTCCGGAAAGCACATAGGAGCCTGCAATGGCACCCACACCCGTGATTTTGAATACACTACGCACTTGCGCGCGTCCCAAGATCACTTCGTTGTATTTGGGCGCTTCCAGTCCGAGAACGGCTCGCTCGATATCATCGATACATTCGTAAATCACACGATACATACGGATATCGATTCCGCTGCTTTCCGCCATTGCTTTCGATTCGCTGTCGGGACGCACGTTAAATCCGATAATAATGGCTTTGGAAACTTCGGCAAGCATTACGTCGGAATGATTGATGGCGCCTACGCCGCCGTGCACCACACTGACCTTCACTTCGTCGTTGCTGAGCTTGAGAAGCGACGAGCGAATCGCTTCCACAGATCCCTGTACGTCGGCTTTGATGATAACGTTCAGTTCTTTCTTTTCACTCTCGCTGATTTTGTTGAATACATCGTCGAGAGTAACTTTCATACCTTGGTTGGCTTGCTCGTTTTTGATCTTCGCTATACGCTCGGCAACCACCTGACGCGCCATCTTATCGTCGGATACAACGAACATGTTTTCTCCCGCATTGGGAACTTCCGCAAAACCGAGAATCGACACAGCGACACTGGGACCCGCTTCTTTGACGGCGCGTCCTTTGTCGTCTGCCATAGCACGCACTCTACCGCTTACACAACCGGATACGATATAGTCGCCCACACGCAACGTACCGTTCTGCACGATAATGTTGGCGATAGGCCCTTTCCCTTTATCCAGCTTGGCCTCGATAATAGCCGCTTTGGCACTGCGATTGGGATTGGCGCGATAATTGTTGTATTCGGCAAGGAACAGAATCGTTTCAAGCAACTTTTCGATGCCTTCGCCCGTTTTTGCGGAAATGGGAACCATCATGGTATCGCCGCCCCACTCGTCGGGAACCAATCCGTACTCGGTAAGAGATTGCTTGATTTTTTCGGGATTCGCGCCCGGTTTGTCTATTTTGTTAATGGCGACAATCACCGGTACTTCCGCCGCTTTGGCGTGGTTGATTGCTTCGACAGTCTGCGGCATCACGCCGTCGTCCGCGGCAACGACCAAGATCGCAATATCGGTTACTTTGGCGCCGCGCGCACGCATTTCGGTAAACGCCTCATGTCCCGGCGTATCCAAAAAAGTAATCTTTTCGTTTTTGCAGGTGACGGAATAGGCGCCGATATGTTGCGTAATCCCGCCGGCTTCCCCTGCCGCCACGGAAGTTTTGCGAATCGCATCCAAAAGGGAGGTTTTCCCGTGGTCAACGTGCCCCATAACGGTAATGATGGGCGGACGCTTGACAAGGTCTTTCTCGTCGTCTACTTCCTCATGCGCCGCTTCGAGCATCTCCTCTTTGGTCTGTTCGAGGTTCAGTTCCAACTCAACGCCAAGCTCGTTTGCAACAAGTTCCATCGTAGGAAAGTCGACGACACTGTTGATGTTTGTCACAATCCCCAAAATCATCAACTGTTTAATGATTTCTTGCGCTGTCTTGCCGATCTTTTCGCTCAGAATTTTGACGGTGAGATTTTCGGTAGTAATAACGGCTTTTTCGATTTTGATCGGTGTGAATACCGTTTGTTCTTTTTGCTTACGGTTCTTAAGCTTGCGCGTACCCATGCGCTCATCGTCAAAGTTCTCCTGAATGAAACCTTTGCGTATAAGCGTACGCTTATTCATACCCTTTTTATCGTCGCCGGGTTTGGTATACTCTTTTTTCTTATCAAACGGCTTGCGATCTTTCCCCAACGCCGGAGGCGGCGCCATGTCGGCACGCGGCAAAAGCGGACGCTTGCCACCGCCGACTTGCGGCGAACGCGGTGCGCCGTTACTGCGCGGATAATTCGGTCGCGGTCCCGTAGGTCGTGCGATACTTTGCGCCGGACGCGGAGGTACGGGCTTCATTACGCCGCGTATATAGCTGGGCGTAGTATCGAATTGTCGGGTGCGAATCACCGGTTCTGCGGGTTTCGGCGCCGGCGCAGGCGTTTCCTTTTTGACCTTGGGCGCTTCCGTAACCGCTGCCGCAGGCGTCTCCTTTACCGCAACGGGTTCCTCTTTCGGAGGCAAAGGCAACGGCTGTTTGACAGGCGCTGTCGCTTCTGCCTTTTTCTGTTGCTCTTCACGTTTTGCGCGTTCCAACGCTCGTTCTTTTTCTCTGAACTCGTTGAGCAGACTGTCAAGCTTGCGCCGTGCGTCTTTTACACCGTTCAGCAATGAAGAGAATTCGCCCTGTGTTTTCAAAGCGTTCAGTTTCTTGATATTGCCGAATTTTTCTTCTTTTTCGGTTGTTTCCGCACTCTTGCTTGTCGTTGTCAAATTATTTATCCTCCGAACTAAATAAATGGTAACCTTCTTCGAGATATTTGCACATAGCGTCCGACATCTGTCGGTCTGTAATGGCAAGTACTTTGCAGTTTTTTCTGCCGACTGCATATTGCAGATCGCTTTCGCTAACGACGATGGGAACACGCCGCAGCTCGGCAATATGGATAACTTTTTTGCGCGTATTTTCCGCAGTACTGTGGCACAACAAAATCAGATAATAGCGCAATTTCGTCGTTTCCAGTGTATCGATTCCGTAAAGAATTTTCCCCGCTTTCACGGCAAATCCGAGCAGTGAATCAATTTTACTTCTCTTCACAGTGTATCCGTCGTATCTCCTCGTAAATTTCAGGCGGTATTTCACACCCCAAATGTTTGCGCAGTAAGCCTTTGGCACACTTTTGGAGACATTTCTCATTCCCGCAGATATAGGCGCCACGCCCGCTCTTTTTGCCCGTAGTATCGACACTTACACTGCCGTCGGGGGCGCGCACGATTCGCAATAAGCTTCTTTTGTCAAAAGAGCCGCGACATGCAACGCACATACGTTGCGGTACTTTTTTTTGTGCGGAATCAGTCAAGTTCACCTAAATCCTCGTCAAACAAATCGGTGTCGATCTGTTGTGTCGGTGCGGGCTCATTCACCGTCTCTTCTTCCTCAACCGTCTCCTGTTCTTCCTCTTTCATGAGGGAAGAATACGGTTTAACGTCGATCTTCCATCCGGTGAGACGGGCGGCAAGGCGCGCATTTTGACCGTCTTTGCCGATCGCCAAGCTGAGCATGTCGTCCATAACCACGGCTTTCGCGGTTTTCTCTTCATCGTTCACCTGCACCATGACCACTTTGGCGGGGCTGAGCGCACGTGCGATAAACTCGAGAATATCGGGACACCAATGTATTATATCGATTTTTTCGCCGCCGAGTTCCGATACAATCGCATTGACGCGCATGCCACGGTTGCCGACGCAGGCGCCTACGGCATCGATATCCTTGTCTTCGCTATATACGGCCATTTTGGTGCGGTAACCGGCCTCGCGCACAATTGCCTTGATACTCACAAGGCCTGCCGCGATTTCCGGCACTTCTATCTCGAAGAGCCGTTTCACAAATCCGGCCACTGTGCGCGAAACGATGATCTGCGGACCTTTCGGACCCGGTTTGATCTTCTTGACAAAGACTTTGATTTTGTCCCCTACGTTGAATTTATCGTTAGGCGCCTGATCCTGCGGCATAAGCGCCGCTTCCAGCTTATTGATCTCGACATATACGTTCTTACCTTCGATCTTGCGAACGACACAAGTGACAAGCTCGTCCTCTTTCTGGCTAAGCTCGTTGTATGCCAACTCGCTTTCCACTTCACGGAGCTTTTGCATGATGACTTGTTTTGCCGTCTGTGCCGCTATACGTCCGAATTCGCGAGAAGAAATTTCTTCGCTGACTAAATCGCCGATCTTGTATTTACGGTTGATAAGTCGCGCATCCTCAAGACTGATTTGTGTTTCCTTGTCTTCCACCGACTCCACGACCGTTTGATAAGCGATAATTTTAATCGTATTCCTTTCGGGAAGTAATTTGACTTCTATGGCTTTATTGGTGCCGGTGTGTTTTTTGTAGGCAATCACCAAAGCGGTTTCCAATGCCTCGATAAACACAGATTTTTTGATTCTTTTTTCTCTCTCCAAATCGTCCAGGGCCAAGAAAAAATCCTTACTTACCATTTTTTTGTGTGTCCTCCGCAATTTATTCGAATTTGACCAACGGCCGAACCAATGCGATTCTGTTCATCTCGATACTTTCCTCGCCGGCTACGGTCGCTATTTTAATACTGTTTTCCGCCTTTTCCAACAACACGCCTTCGTATATCTTCTTGCCGCGAAGCGGTGCATACAACTTGACTTCCACTTCTTTGCCGTAATTACGCTCGAAATCCCGTTGCGTTTTGAAAGGTCGATCCAATCCCGGAGAAGAGATATTGAAGATATACGGCTGATCCTGCGTGGGATTCAATTCGTCGATTACGGGATTTACGGCATTGTGTACCGTCTCGCAATCGTCTATCGTCACACCGCGGGAAATGTCGATATAAATTGTCAGATTCATCCCGTCGGCGCGCTTGACATATTCCACGTCTACTATTTCGAATCCAAGATTCTCTATAATCGGCGTCAGCGCTTGTCTCACTTTTTCGATTATCGTATTTTCGTTCACGTGCCTCTAAATCCTTTTACATAAATTTGAGAGCGGACCGAAGTCCACTCTCAAAGTCTCAGAATCTTAAGCTGTATTCAGTATAGCACACGTCACACAAATTAGCAAGTGTTTTAATTCAATTTTTCCGCAATTTTCATAAAAACTTCCCAAGTAGCCCATGCATCGTAAATGGCTCGATGCGCCCCTTTGTTGACCACGCCGAAATGCTTGGTAAGCGTTTCCAGCTTGTAATTGCGCAAACCGGGAAAATATGTACGCGCAAGAGACAGCGTGTCCATGAGCGGATTATCAAAATAGATATGCATCGGCGCACCGCTCGCTTTGATAAATCCGTGGTCGAACTGAACGTTTTGGCCTACCATCACGGTACCGTGGACGAACTTGTAAAAATCGGGTAAAACCTCCTCGATATGCGGTTGCCCCTTCAGATCGGCATCTTCGATATGGGTGAGTTTGATGATGCGTTCCGATAAAAGCTCCCCCGGATCGACAAATGTCGAAAATGTTTCCGTCACTTTTCCGTCTACTGCCTTCACTGCGCCGATTTCGATAATTTTGCTGGTATCGGGATTGATTCCCGTTGTTTCCAAATCAAAAACACAAAACGTTTTTCCGCGTAAAAACGAAGGAATTGTTTTTACTTCCGCCATTGCCTCAAACAGCGAGGCTTGTTTTTTCTCCACATACGGCTGCGGAAAAATTACGGAATACGCGGCGGGAACACGCCGACGCAAATGATTGGGCGTAAATTCTTCCGGCAAGGTGCACAAACTGATATCCTTGATATGGTACGACAGAGAATCTTTATATAATTCCGTTTTGCCGCGCGCCACGATTTGTTTGCCGGGTGAAAGTAAAGAAAATTGATCGATTGTTTTTTTCGTAGGATAATACACACAGGAAATCTTGCCCGTATAATCTTCGATGGAAAATTTGTAGAACTTTTTTTCCGTCGCATCTTCGCTGTTTTTCGGCTTGAAAGTATTCTCGAAAATTTTGGAAAGCGTACCGCAAAGCACTACGTTTTCCTTGGCGGAAGTAGCATCTTCTATATAGCCGGCCGGCTCGTAAATAATTTTGCCGATAAACTCTTCCACATTTTGCGGACGAATCAAGCGTCCCTCTTCCGGTCGATCAAGCACATAATCGCTAAGATGCCGTTGCTCGGCAATCGGCGTCGCATTCTCGACTCCCGACGACACAATTTCAAGTCCGATCGGTTCGCAAAACGCAACGGACAAATAATCCTCAATATCTTTGCGAATATTCTGCGCAATACAATAATCGTAAACGCTCGGTTGCAAAGCGAGTTGAATCACGGGGATCCCTTCTTCTCCTTGTGTGCAGCGCACATCTTTATCCGCCAAAGTATTTGCCAATGTCGGATAGGAAGAAAGCAAAGCAAAAAAGTCGGCTTTGAAAAAGTCGAAATCGAAATGGCTCTTTTTCAGACGGATACTGACGGTAGCGGAGCTTCGGATCAACTTTTTGAAAGTCTTTTCCACAAACTCGCGTCGCGTAGTGATCTGCGTCTCTTTGGAGGCCGGATAAATAAAATTAAAATCGCAAGTGCATTTGCGAACATTCACGTTAACGGAAGTCAGTTTGAGATAATCAAACTCGTTTTCCGTCAATTCGTTGAATATTGCCAGCACTTTTTCCATAGGTACCTCGATTATTTTGCAATCGCTTCTTCCAGCAGTTTTCGCAACTCCCCGACAATTTGATCGTCGGGCACCGTTTTACATATTTTTCCGTGAGAAAAAATTACAGACTTTCCGTTTTTGCCTCCCGCCACACCGAAATCCGCATCGGCCGCTTCCCCGGGACCGTTAACGACACATCCCATCACCGCTATCTTAAGCGGAATCGGAATATCCGAAACCATTTCCGAAACCTTGTCGTAGATTTCCGCCAAGTTGATATTACAACGCGAACAAGTGGGACACGATACGATTTCACACCCTTGCCGCTTTTTCAATGCCAAAAGTATTTGCTTGGC
>CAMUPJ010000046.1 GCA_947090725.1 uncultured Clostridia bacterium | reverse complement strand
TGGACCACCCCATACGCGGATCGGGAGTTTCCATATAGAATACGTTATCGGAAGCTATGTTTTCGGGAATTCCGCATCCGTACCACACTCTCCACAATTTCGCATCGGTATCGTAGAATCCGCTTGCCGAATACGCGCCGTACATGTTGTAACCCATAGTACCGAGATACTCGCTCGCCATATCGAGCACCACATCGGAATTTGCGGCGGCAAAACCTTTCAGCGTGGACGACGCTCTCACCTTTCCGGTAGAGAACACTTCCATATAGTAAATTTCGTTGCGCTGATATCCGCCCGCTTTGATATTCGCATTGTTGGTGCGGAATATTATGCGCGAAAGATACGGGCGGTCTTCGGGAGCGATTACGCCCAGATTGAAAGTAAGTTCTACTTTGTTTCCGCTCTTGCCCTCATACGTGCCGAGATCGTATTGCACGGGGTCCACGTCATCCAAATCGAGCGCTTCCCCTCTGCGCGTATCGGCAATTACCGTAACGTTCACCTGCGACTTGTCGGCGTTTACGCCGCGGAAGGTAAGACGCAACTTGTCGTAAGGATTGGTGTTTATATAATTGGATTTCGCCGGCATACTCAGGCGGTACTCCGCGTCGGTATGATACCGCTCCCCCACTTCGTCTCTGTCTTCCGCGGCAAGCGTGTACCAATAGTTGTAATTGTCCTCCTTGTCGGTAGTTCCGCCGTATTCGTACTTATAAGATTCCGACAGCTTCAATTCCTCTTTCGCGTAATTGTATTTCGGCTCGGAAGTATTCCAAAAATGCGGCGAGCAGGAATAAACGCGGTCATACCTGGATTCCAGGCCGAATTCGAATGTAGACAGCACTCTGCGGTTTTCCATATCTTCGGTATAGCCTTTTACCGAATCGGGCTTTGCCGACTTACTGCGTTCCACACCCGGCGCATAATAGGTAGTCTCGTAGCAGTCTTCCATAAAGCCCGCCATACCGAATATACCTGTGCCGGCAAGCGCGGCAAACACGAACACCGAAGCCAAGATTCCCGCGCCGAGACGCAAAGTCTTGCGACGCCCCGAATCACTCTTGTTCCGCTTGAAAAAGATCGCGAAATACACGGTGGCGCCGGTAACGGCAATCCCTACCGCCAACAGAACGATGTACACAACGCCTACGGTCGTGCGCTTGCGCTCTTCGGCGATCTTAACCAGCACCTGCTGTTCGCCGTCGCCCGCAATCAGCCCGAAATCCGGCACAATCTCGCCGTCTACGCCCTCTTTCTGCGTTACGTTTTCAAACCCTTCGCGCGGCTCTTCCGCCGACGCCGAAACGGATTGCGAACGAACAAGCCCCATACCGAGCAACAGCAGGAAGCACAGCGAAAGCGCGCACAGCGTTACCGACAGAATTCTTACTCTTTTCATTTTGACCATCCTAACCTCCATTCATAAAACCCGGACTTTTCCACACCGTCCGTACACGTGATACTTCCGTCCCCGCCTAACCTTTGATGCTTCCCATCGTCACGCCTTCTATAAGCTGATTCTGGAATATGAGGAACAGTATGCTGGGCGGGATTACCATCAGCACGCCGACAGCCATTTGCTGATTGGGATAATTGCGTTGTGACAATCCGCCCATGAATTTGTAGTACACGCCGATTGCGAGCGTATACCAGTCGGGATTGCCCTGCAAATATATCAGCGGCCCCATGAAGTCGTTCCACACGCCCAAAAACGTGTTGACCATGATAAACAGAACAATGGGCATGCAAAGCGGCATGATGATGCGGAAATAAATACCCATTACGTTTGCGCCGTCTATTTTTGCGGAATTCTCTATTTCTTTGGGAATGCCGCGCATAAACTGCATGATAAGAAAGATATTCACCGCGCCGCCGCCGAAAATATTCGGAATGGTAACCGGCCAGAGCGTCCCTATCCACCCGAGCATGTTGAATATTACGTACAAAGGAATCTGCACCACTACGCTGGGAAGCATCATGGTGGCAAGCACTATGCCGAATACTTTGTTGCTCCCCTCGAACTTGACGCGGGCAAAGCCGTAGGCGCAAAGACTTGCCGACAACGGCACCGCTATCACGTTGAATCCCACCACCAGCAAAGTATTGCCGAGGTATCGCAACAGCGATGCGTCGAGAACCGTTTTATACGCAGTTACGGTAAACTTCGACGGGATAAAACGAATGGGCAAGCTGTAAGATTCCGCATCGGACATCAAGCTTTTGAAAAACATGAAGAAAAACGGAAACAAAAAGAACAACAACAGCACGGCCATCACGAGGTAGCTGACCGATATTTTGATACCGCGCTTAGCGAGTTTAGAGCGGGAAATCATGCGTTTTGCCTGTATCATGTTACGCATCCTCCCCGTAGAACACCCACTTGCTCGTGCGGAACACGATCAGCGTGAATATACCTATAATGACAAACAGAATCCACGACAGCGCCGACGCATACCCTATTTCGGGCGAACCGGAGAACGCCGTGTAATAGACTTTCATCACGTAGAACAACAGCGAGTTCTTGGGACCGGGCGTGCCGCCGGTCATAACGAACACGTTTCCGAACGTCTGCAAAGAGCCTATAATCCCCATGATAAGATTGTAAAAAATCATGGGACTGCACATGGGAATCGTGATGCGAAACGTTTTGGTGCCCCACCCCGCGCCCTCTATCTCCGCCGCCTCGTAAAGCTCTTTGGGAATATTATTGAGCGAAGCAATCCACAGCACCATATTACCGCCCAGTCCGAAAAGATTGAGAAAGATCAACGTGGCCATCGCCGTGTTTTTGGACGTGAAGAACGGAAACGGTTTTAAGCCGAGACTCGTTATGATCTGATTTCCCAAGCCGTATTCGAGGTTGGTGAAGTTGCGCCACAACAAACCGTAAATTACCGTGGGGATCACCACCGGCAGATAATACAGCATTCGGATTATTTTGATGCCCTTCAGCTTTTGATTGAGAAACAACGCAAGCGCATACCCGAGTACCATTGTAAGCGGTATGTTGATAATGCTGTACAAAAACGTAACGGAAATCGCCTTGAAAAACTCTTCTCGGTCGTCCGTAAAAGGTCGGGTGAAGTTCGCAAAATTGTTCCAGATATGCTCGGTGATGCCGTCGTACTTGAAAAAGCTGTCGTACAGCGACGAAACCATGGGTACGAGAGTAAAAAACAATATACCCAAAAGCACGGGCGAAACCAGCAAAAGCCCCACCCAATTACGCTTGAAATATCCGCCTATCCTCTTGAGCGGATTGCGGCTCTTCCTCTTGCCGCGCACATTTCCGTATACGTCCGTGTAGTATTCTATCAAAAGTCAAGCCTCCGAATAAGTCTTATAAAGCGCGCAATCGCGCCGCAGACAAGCATAGTTGCGTCCGCGGCAACGACTGCACCGTCAAAAAAATCAGTTGCTGTTGAGAATCTTATTGATGTCTTTTACCTTTTGCGGCAACAACGTATCGGGATTCTCGGCGCTGCCCGTCCAACCCATGTAGCGGTCGAGAAGGTCGAGCATTGCGCTGTCTATACGGGAATAAAGTTCCACATCAACGCCGTTGAGATAATCTTTCAGCGTATCGCGCTCGTCGTATTTGACGAAAGCGGAATGATTGAACCGCGGCTCACTGTCGGGAATCGTTTTCCATACAGCGTCCTCATCCGAGGCAAGTTCGCGCAAAACGGGAACGGCGTTTCCGGTGGTAGAGAAAGCCTCTTGCCCGTCGCGGCTGAGCATGAACGACAGAAGCGCCCATGCTTCGTTGGGATGACTCGTACTGCGCGAAATTCCGTAACCGCTCGTACCTGCGCCGATGTAGGCGTGCTCGCCCACTTTGGGGAAGGACGCCACGTTGATATTCAGGTTTGCCGCCATGCAGTTGCTCACCGAAGGCCGCACCGTAAACCACATCGCCGCTTTGCCGGCAAGGAATACGTCCTCGGTCTTGTTGATGGGATTGAGCGTGTAGCGCTTGTCAAGCAATTCTTTCATGACTTGCATACCCTGCTTCGCTTCTTCGGTGTTGAACGCGGGTTTCCCGTCTATGCTCATAAGCTCGCCGCCGAAAGAGCGGATAAACGAATTGAATACCGGCGGCCAGGCAAGCATTGCGTCTACGGGATAGACGGAAGAATCGAGATTGGCCCGCAAATGCGCGCAAAGCGCCAAAAACTCTTCGTACGTCCAATCGTCGTTGGGATAAAGCGGGCTGTCCTTGGTAACGCCGGCGTCCTCAAGCAAATCCTTATTGTACATACACACGACTTTGTTGTAGTCGCGCGGAAGCATATACTGCGATCCGTTCTGATTCTTCTGCCCCAGTTTGATCATGGAAGTATAATACGCGGAAGTATCGAACTGCGCCGCTTCGATATAACGGTCGAGATTCAGAAGTAGTTTCTTTTCGGCAAAATAGCTTATGTTGTTGTCTCCCACCCAGAATATGTCCGGCACGGTTTTCGCTTTGATACGCGAAAGCATGGCCTGCATATAGTCTCCCGAAATGGTTTCTATCTCTACTTTGATATTTTTGTAGGTCTCGTTAAACTTGTCGATAAACGCCTGCGCGGTTTTTTTCTCGCTCGCATCGTCCATAATGCCCATTTTCAAAGTAGCCGAAGTATTCACGTCCAAATTGACGTCTACCGGAATCTCTTCGGCGTCGACGCTCGTTTTACCGCATGCGCCGAGTGTGGCAAAAGCCGTGAGCGCAAACAAAGCCGCAATCAGAAAACATGCAAACTTTTTCATACTGTCTTGTTCTCCTTATATGACAAAAATATTTTATCGAGTCCGAAGGGTCTTATCAGCGGCTCTTCGGTCAATAACGAAGTATCGTTGACTATACCGGGGTCTATCCACGGCAAATTGTCGTAATCTTTGAGATAATGCGGTCCGAGCAACGCGTACAACGTGTTGTATAACGTGATCTTTACCGGAGTTTTGCCTACCGCGTCGGCGGAGAGCGTGGATACGTGCGGCGCAATTCCGCTGTCGTACCTCTTTTCGCCGACTTGCAAAGACGCACACGTAGCGTCGCACCCGAGCGTCACGGTATCGCCGCCCGCCAAAGGCAATTCTGCCGTATACTCGATTCGCCCCGCGTAAAAGGGATACCCCTGCTCGGTTACGTTCCCCGCTTTTAAGGGATGCGCGTGGGCAATGGCAAAATCTTTGCCGACTTTCTCCACCGAAAAGTCTCCGATCACATACACCGCCTCCGCCTCGGTCGCAAAGAAATCTTCTTCGCGCACACCGCGGTGACATCCTACGGACGTGATGTTGTTTTGCTTGACGCCTTCTATCACGATCTCGTTGACGCCCGCTCTGAGCGGCGAAGAAAGATTGCAACGGGTAAACGAAAGGTCTTTGTAAGAGGAGGCGTCGGAATGTTGCTCGTCTCCTTTTTGGCGCATCGGCGTCAGCGGCGCACCGTTGAGCGTCAGAGAATGAAGGTTTTCCGCATTTTCTATCACGATCTGCACCGGTTTTTCGGGGACTTGCCGCACACGGAATCTGTATACCATACGATACGGCGTGCCGTCGGGCAACGGATAAAACTTTCTATGCCAGATTTCGCACAACGGCGCATCGGAACAAAGCAGTTTGCCGTCGGCGTAAAAATCGGCCCGCACCACCGGCAAAGCGTTTTCGTCGAGCACGCGCACCGATTCGGGCGCATATCCCTTTTGCCGCACGGCGCAAATTCTCGCTCCGTCGCCGGTGTATAACGGCTCTTGCACAATGGGAATATTCCAAGCCTTGGGCAACTTGCCGTCCGCCTCGAACAACGCTACACTGCCGCAAGGCAAAAGCGTGAGCGTATCCGACCGCAATACACATGCCGTACCGGCATGCATATCGAGCAAATATCTGTTTTTACGCGGCGGCAATGCGATCTCCGTCTCGCCGTCGGAAGTATTGCACAGAAGATACGCCGTCCCCTCTTTTCCCACTCTGCGGCAACCTATCACCGCATCGGGCAAGTCGGGCATCATGCGGTACTTTTCCAATGCAAGCACAATCGAATCCACGGTATGCCTTGTCACGCAGGCGAACCGCTTTTCGGTCTCCACGCCGCCCAGATGCGTAAGCGAACCTCCCACCGAATAAAGCGGCAGATCTTTTAGCAGATCGTACGCGGCGGGCGACATGTCGTCGCAGTCGCACAATATCACGCAGTCGTAAACGGCAGAACCTATTCGCAATTTCCCGTTTTCGACCTTGCCGTGCCGCGTCATGATTTCCTCGTCGCCGTAGTGGAAGTCGATATGCGCGCGCTGTAGCTTTTCCGACAGATCGGCGACGGTACGGTCGTAATGCGCAAGCCGCTGCGAGTTGTCCTTTTGCGCGGGATTGTACCGACCGAACACGCTGTACAGCGGCAACACAAGCAATACCTTTACGTCCCTGTTTCCGTAAGACGCCACTTCGCTCAGCCTTGCGGCATAGTCCGAAAATATCTTCTCCCGCTCGAAATACGGTTGCTGATAGAAAATATCGGGCGGATAATCGCGCTTTCTTTCGCCGCGAAGCGAATAGTGTCCGAGGTGCATATTCACAAAGTTTATGCCGTTTACCGCCTGCCAGTCCATGATGCGTTTGCGTTCGGCAAACCCGCATTCCTGCCCCAGCCCCGCAAAGCATTCGCTCAGCGCACGCGGCTTATTCAGCTGTTCGCACACCGAAGTGAGTTGCTTTAAGGTGACAAGCTGGCGAGTGCCGCGCTGCAGTTTGTCTATGCCGGGCTGGGTCATGTACTCGTAAGCGCGCATGACGCCTCCCGTCCACTGCGCCTGCTCGTACATTGTTTCTTCGCTCATCAGATGACCCGTCATGGCAATGCCCGCGCGCGCGCACCAATCGGCGTATCGGCGCACAAAGCTGTCGGTAAACTGCGCGCCCGCCGCCTTGAAATATTCGTGACGAATTTTGCGCCACTGCCCGCAGTCGAAAAACAGACTTTCGCAACACTGCAAAATATCATAGCCGTATTCGCGCAAGATTCTCTCGCGCAGATACTCGCTGTAGGTCACGTGCGGCTCGGTGTAAAACCAATGAATTCCGTAACACGGCTCGTCGGTGAATATACCCTTTATATTGCCGCCGAAAAGCTCGCCCATGGCCGCGCGGTAACGCTCGTGCGTGCATTGTAAGAATGCGTCCACCGCCTCGGGGTTGAGCGTATCTATATAGCACTGGCCGTTAAAGCGCACGTTGCCCGCCTTGCAGATGCGTATCACGATTTTCCTGCCGTCGTGCCGCGCTACGACCTTGTCCCCCTCCTGCTCGCGCTCTACCAAAACCAGCGCCTTTTCCTTAAAGTCGTCGCGCATGGCGGGCACTTCGCCGCTCGCATATCCGCTCGGCCACATGTCCTCGTCGTACAAATAGCTCTCCAGGCCGAGCGCGGAACACTCTTGCGAACACGTTTTCAAAAGCTCCAGCCACTTTGCCGACATATACGGCGTGACAAGTCCCACACGCGAATGCAGAAAGAACGCGCCGTACCCCGCTAGCGCCATCTTGCGCATTTGCGCGCGCATTTCTTCTATATTGAGCTTGTCGTTCAAGCTCCAGAACGGTGCGGGACGGTATTGGGCGCCGCCGCGTGCAAACGTCTTCATTTCCGCCCCTCCTTCTCTTTCAATTCTTTTAGCATAGACACGGCAAGACAGTTCCAGTTGAGAAACCCGCCGTACATCATAGGCGCGCCGCTCTCCGGCACGTAAGACTCGCTCATTGCATTGTTTTTCCTGATATCGGCGGCCAGCAATTTAACCGTGCGATCGCACAGATCGCTTGCCAAATCCGTCCGTCCCGCGCGCAACAATCCCTTAAAAACACAATAGTTTGCCACTATCCAAATAGGGCCGAGCCAGTTGGAGGGATTGGAAGAACACTCGGTGTTGTACATGCTCTCGTCGTCCGCCACCGTGCGCACGCCGTATGGCGACAAAAAATGCGGATCGAGATAGTGCCGCTCTATCATCATGCGGTCTTGCTCGGGCGTGGAAATCCCGCAATACATCGGCAAAAAGCAAGCCCACATGCGAATTTTCAGCGGCATCGTTTTCCAGAATACGCCCAGATTGTGATGAAACACTTCGTCGCGCCGCGTATGCGAAAGCAAATCCGCCGAATAGTACAACCCGCTGTGACGGTCAAACAGTACGTTCATTGCGGCCTTGAGTTTTTCGGCGCGTGCGTCGTATTCTTCGCCGCTACGTCCTGTTTTGCGGCAAAGCTTCGCCATGGCCGAATATTCGCGGTACATAAACGAATTGAGATATATATCCGCAACGGAGTTCTCCGGTCTGCCGAACACCGTGGGATTGTTGTCCATACCAATCATCACGTCGTTGCGCCAAAAGAAAAGTCCGCTGTTGCAGTCCCATTGATTTTTTTCATAGAATCCGAGATATTTACGCAGCTTATCAAAGTCGCACCAATCGATTTCGCCGTCGAAATCCGAAACGGCAAGTACGCTCTGGCACAAAAAGGGTTTGTGCTGATTCACCGGCTTTCCCGCTCTGTGCAGGCGCACGAGATAATCGGAAAACAGTCCCGTCGCGGTAACCGCCATGGGGACAAAGCCGTCATTCTCCATATAGTCGAAGAAGTTGCGTATATAGCCTCTCGTATGCTCGGACACGCGTCGGCGGGCATCCGAAGGCAAGCAAAAGTAGTCGCATATATCCATAAGCGCGACCGAACTGAAATGAGAATCCCAATCCCACAGGTTGTCTTCGTAGCCGGCCCCGGGATCGATAAAAGGATGACGGAAAACGCCCGTGCCGCGCTTCAGCATGGTAAAGCTTTTTTCGCGCATGAAATTTTCTACCGTTCTGCGGTCGTCCATATTTTCCGTTTCCCGTATGTTTGCTTATTTTTTTCGCAACCGCGGAAAGAGCGTCGCCGCCCTTTCCGCCTGCGAAAAATTCACCGTCGTTTATGCGTTGCGTCTTTTCTTGGAAGCTAACGTGATACCCGCAGCCACCAGCAATGCCGCCGCGGCCGCGCCGCACGCACTCGCCGCCGACGATCCGCACTTTTTCTTTTTGCTTTCGGTATCGGTCGTTCCGCCGTTGTTGTCGCCGCTCGTATCGCCGTTATTGTCGCCTGCGTTTCCGTTATCCCCTTTAAGCGTAGCTACACGCTTGTTGGCGTTACTGCGCAAAAGCTTGTTGTTGCCGCTCTCGTCTACCGCATACACGGTGTAGTAATATTTTGTGTCCGCATCAAGGTTCGTATCGGTATAGGTCAGCGTATCCATGTCGCCCTCTACCGTAATGGTCTTTTCGGGTTCTTCCGCATCGCCCTTTATTCTCTCGATAATGTAGTGGTGCGGCACAAAGTTGTACGCGTCCATTGCGCCTACGGGATACTCGCCCTTGGTCCAGCTAAGCTTCACGCTGTTTGCGGTGATTTCTTCGCCGTCGTTCAGCGTAAACGCGTTGTGGATAGGCTCGGCAACTTTGTTTACAATCTTATCGCCGCTAAGAGACACAAGCGTGAAACCGATGGGCTCGTCGTCCTCTTCCACCCAGGCTCCGCCTACGTTGTCCTGTTCGTAAGAACCGTTCAGATAGAAATACTTTTGCTCCATATTTGCCAAAGCTTCGGTAATCTTTTCTTCGAATGCGAGATTGGAAACGCGCTGTCCGTTCACGTAAATACGGTAGGTAGCCGCTTCTTCGTAATAAGCGATATGCACGGTGTATTCGCTCTCTTTTCCCTCTTCGGTTTTAGGATCTACCTTGGCGCTGCACTCGGCATAGTTTACGTTGTCGTTGGTCTTATCCCAGTTGATCATGGCAACCGTTGCGCCCTGCGTGGGGTCTTCGGTATCGAAAGAAAACCGTATCAGCAAGCTGTCCTGGTCGGTAAAGTTGCGGTTGGTCATCGAACCGATAAACATGCCGTAATAGCCGTGGATAGCGCCGCCCGACGCCTTGACTTTTTCCGGCATCTTGAACGTCGCGGTCAATCCGTTTACACTCGCGAGATTGCGATTGTAGCAAACGCCTATGGCAAATCCCGTTTTGCGCGCCATGCCGTCGGCATAGAATCCGTCCTCTTCGATCCTAAGATTTATCAGCGTATCGGCGGGCGTAATGGCGGTCCACTGTCTGGACGAAAACTCCAATTCGCCGGTAATTTCGTCGGCCACGTTGCCGATATTGTCGTCCACCATTTTGCCGAGCGGGCAGGTGCCGTAACCGGTAAACGTGTATTTGAATTCCGTAGCGGGATCGTTGTTCACATAGCTCATAATCCACGGCGAAACCGCCTCGGGGTTGGGCGTGGCGTTCATAGCGTCCATCGCTTCATTGAGGAAGGTCTGGAAAACCGTGCCGTCATCGGCGTTGTGCGCGGGAATTTCTCTACCGTTTACATACACTTTCCAATTGACGCCCACTTTGTTGAAAGCCACGGTAATCCGGCCGTCGGCACGGGGAGCGAATTTGATTGCGCCGTTAAATAATAATGCTTTGGCGGGATTATTCGCTTGATCGGCAGTTCCTCTGAGCACTCCGTAAACAATATCGTTTCCGGAAGTTATGCGCACAGCCAAGCTGTAAGCGATAGGTGCATGTTGCGGCGCTCCCATAGTATCCCAGAACGTAAATCTTCCTGCGCCGTGTGCAGTACCCACGCCGAGATCGATAGAGTAGTTGGTATTTTCCCCCGGCTCTACCACTACGCTCATGGCATAGCCGTCGAGCGAACCGGAAAGCTTGTCGGTAACGCCCATGCGAAGCTCGGGCGTGCCCTTTGCCACAATGCCGTCGGCGGTATATTCGGGCGCTACGGGGCTTTCGTGTCCGTGAAGGTTATTGGTAAAGACCGCTTGCGTATCTTTTTTCGTGCCGAGCATTTTGCCGTCGGCCTGATAAAGCTCCACTTGCATGGTCTGCTTTTCGCCGTCGCGCGAATCACGTGCCGCAACGGTAAGATACACGTCGTCCATTGCTTCCAAAGCGGCGTTGGCGGCGGCTTTTGCTTGGATGCCGTCATCGGCAAGCCATGCGTCATAGGCGGCTTTGTCTGCCAGCCATGCGTCATACGCGTCGTTTTTCGTCTGCCACGCGGCATGTTCCGTTTCCCACGCTGCCTGCGCAGTTACCCATGCCGCATGTTCTATCTCCCATGCGGCATGTGCAGTCTGCCATTCGTCGATTGCCCCTTGTTCTTCCTCCGTAATATTATCGGGATCAGCCGGGATAGGCTCCTCGGGTTCCGTCGGTTCCACGGGTTCGATAGGCTCGTCGCCGGGTTCCTCCGGTTCGTCGCCGGGTGCGGCAACTACGTCCGCATTGTTGTCAATCGCCCAACCGTTCATCATAATCATCCAACGCGTAGCCGACTCGCGGTGAAACAGCACGGAAAGCGTACCCGTTTCGCTGAGCGTTACGCCGGTAATAACGGTGATGTTGTCGTATCCGGGAACGGCGGTAGCCGCTTTGTTGGGTTTGACCAGCCATGCGTTATACACATTCTCGGCGGTCGGTTGCAGTATGATGCCGTAACCGCTGGCGTCGGCGGCGGTAAAGTCTCCCTTTTCGTCGGATAATCCGATGATAATCTCGGCATTGGCGGCATCGGAATATACGTTGTCGCGAATACGCAGATTCAGAGCGAGTTCTCTTGCTTTGACCGTATTGTTGGTCGTCGCGGAAAATCCGTACGCCGCCCCTTGCTGTTCGGAACCGAAAGTCATACCCTTCGGCGTGGAGTCAAGCGTTCCGGAATGCACGTTCCAGCCGTACTTACTCATGACTTCGGGTTCGTCGTCTTCCGCAAATGCGGCCACAGAGCCCACGCTGACTGCCAGCATAAGAGCAAGTACAATCGGCAAAAACCCTTTGAACAACTTCTTTTTCATTTTCTCCTCCAAATTATGTATTTTTATAAACGCCCGCTTAACGCGAACGGTTATTTTCGCACGGCAAAAAGGCGACCGCACAGTTTGCAGTCACCCGTATATAAGCGCGTGAAAATACTAAGGGTAATTTACATACCCCCCCCCGCATTTCGCATGTGTATTTTTCGGCGCTGTATCTCATAATTTCCCAACCCTCTTTATGCGACGTTTTCGCATTGACTTCGTTTTCTGCTTTTGGTAGTATGTCTCTTTATCTCATATTAGACACGTGTCTAATTTTGAGGCCGTGAAAACGCAACGATATTCTGTTGCGTTATTTTTTGTGACTCGACAGCCTTACGCGCCTTGTATTTTGCGCACGCTTTCCCTTTCCACAAGGTGCATGGGTACCAATGCACTCTTCGCTTCGCCGGTCTTGAAATGTTCTATCAGGATATCTATGACCCGACCGGAAAATTCGGCGGCGTCGAACGCTATAGAACTGAGCGGCGGATTCGTGAACTTGGAAGCCATCTGGTTTTCGAACCCTATCACCGACACATCGTCGGGCACGCTTTTACCTGCGTCGTGTATCCCTTGCATAGCGCCGAATGCCATCAGATCGGAGTAGCACAGTATTGCGGTTACG
>CAMUPJ010000045.1 GCA_947090725.1 uncultured Clostridia bacterium | reverse complement strand
TGGTGGATCTGATTCAGTACGAGCAGACGTTCACCATTGCGCCGCTTCCCAATTTGTACGGCAAGCAAACCATTCGGTTTACCGTTTCCGACGGCGGCAACAGCAGTAATAGCGACAGCGCACAGGTAGTGATTACACTGGAAATCCAGGTCACGAAGAATCCGGCCGAGATGGATACCTATAGTTACCATGTGTACTGGAAGCGCACGATGCCGATCACCGCACGGGATCTCTTCGACGACCCGTCTACACCCGATACGGACGAGAGCGAAGGCTTGCTCATTGCCGGAATTACCATCGACAATCCTACCGACAAAGTGGCGGAAGAAGTCAAAGCTTCCGGTACCGACGAGTGGTTTATCCGCGGTCTTGTCAATAATAAGACGGTCAACGGAACGGTAGACGTCGTGGTGGGTACGCGTGTCAGCGACGATCTTGAACGGTACACCAGACCGTTTACGATTACGGTAGACGACAATATCAAACCGTACTTCCGTTATAACGACAACGGCGTGCTGTACGGCGACGGCGTAACGTATATCCCCAAAGGATACTTTGACGAAAACGGTCGTTGGGAAGTTTCTATCGATACCTTCTTCGAAGACCGTGAGGGAGACGATCTGAGTCTTAAATCCGCCTCCAGCAACAAGAGTGTGCTTATCGACGTGACGGCCAATACGCAGACCAACACGCTTGTATTCCACTTCAAGAACCGTGGCGAGACTACGATCAAAGTGCGTATAGAAGATGCCGTTACTACCTACAGCTACACATTCCAGATCGGCAACAACGATTTGCCCGATCCCAACTTCTTTGTGGGTATCATATCGCACATCCAATCCAATCCTACGATATATCTCATTATCGCGGCGGCGATATTGCTCCTGCTTATATTGCTGATTATCATTATCGCGGCGGCGCGCAAGAAGCGCAAGATGCGTAAAGAGATCGAGGCATTGCTTGTTTCCGAAATGGAACTCGAAGAACAGATGCTCAAGTTGGCGGCAGGCCCTTCGTCTACGTTCAATTATCAGAGCTACGGATATTTGCCTCCCACGCAAGGCGCCGCACCGCAACCCGGCTTTATGCTCGGATCGGGGCAGGCGGCACCGGCTCCCAACCCCAATGCAATCGGGTTGAATCCGGGGAATCCGCAGGCACAGCAAGGCATTGCGGGGAACCAGCAATTGCTTCCGCCTACCGACGGAATGGGCGGCGACGACGATTTGTAAAAACACAGCCGAAAGGGAATCCGAACAACGGGTTCCCTTTTGCGTTGCCGCACGGGATTTTCCCGACTGTTGACTTGCGGGTCGGGATGTGCTATACTGTTACCACACACAACAAGACTATGGAAGAAAACGAGCGCAAACATATCAATCGGTTGATTCGCCGTATCGCGTCGGGCGATGAACAGGCGTTGACCGAATTGTATACCACCGTCGGCGGACGCATGCTGTCGGTGGCGCTTTCCGTTGTGGGCGACCGCGCGTCGGCCGAAGACGTGTTGCAAGACAGTTTTTTGGCGATCGTGCAAAATGCCGATACGTTTCGGTTTTATCAGAACGGCTACGGCTGGGCATGCACCATCGTGCGCAATACGGCGCTCAATTATCTCAAAGCGCGCAACCGTCGGCGTTGCGACAATATAGACGAAATGTATTTTTTGTCCGTAGAAGAAGACGTGGCAAGTCGCGCCGCCGACAGCGTGACGGTGGAAAGTGCGCTTGCGCGGTTGGAAAAAGAGCAACGGGCGGCGCTGTACTATAAGTATTATGAGGATCTGACGGTTCGTCAAATTGCCGCGCGGATGTCGGTATCCAAATCGCAAGCCGATCGTCTGGTGCGTGCCGCCGAAGAAAATCTGCGGAAAATTATCGGTGATTCACCGTAAAACGAGGGACAAAACTTTCGGAAGAATTGTTATAATAACGAGGAAAGCCATTGAAGGAAAAAGACCCGAAAATCGAATCGGAACTCAAATCGCTGTCGGAGCGGAATCTGCCCGACGCCGATAAGATTCTGGCGAAAGCGCGCGCCGAAATGCGTAAGCCGAAACCCGCTGCGAAACCTGTTTTTGCGGCGCGGCGGTTTTTTGCCGTGGCCGCAAGCCTTGCGGTCGTTGTTCTGTTGATCGTCTTTGCGGTACGGTTTCCTTTTGCGGGGGATCGGAAAGGGGATGGAACCATGTCGCCTTCCGATCCCGCACCGGAGGCGCCCGTATTCTATTCGTCTTCCGAAATTCTCGGGCGGAAAGCGGAGTATGCCGAAGCGGCGGCGATATTTGCTTCGGCGTTCGGGGACACTGCGTTCCCCGTACCCGATCCCGCTGCCGGAGAGATGCAAACGGTTTCGCTTGATTGTTACGCCTACCGTTTGCGCGAGACCGGTGCGGACGTTTTGCTTGCGTGCCGTTTGCGTATATACGACGAGCACAGCGGCTTTGACGAACTTGTTCTGTATTTCGAATTGACCGACGCCACCTATTCGGCGCACAAGGATTATCTCGACTTGCCTCGCAAATCCGACGGGTTGGCATATGTGCAGGGATACGAGGGCGGGGAATATGTGTCGCAAGCGTATATAGAAAACAAATACAGATGCATGTTGGTCGTTATGAACGGTACGGAGTACCGACTCGAGCATTATCTCGACGTGCTGTTCGGAATGTCACAACGCGGGGAGGCGGAAGTATGAAAAATAAGTGCGGAAAGCTATGGATATGTCTGTTGGCGCTGTGCCTGTGCCTGAGCGCCTGCGGATTGCCGAATGGCGGAGATTCGGGCGAAGACAGGCCGCAACAATTCCCCAATGGCAGTGCAATCGAAAGGCAGGAAGATACGTTTCGCGAAATCAACGAGCGCGGTTTTGTCTCGACGGCGGCTTTGGCGGATTCGTCGTTTGCTTTGAGCGTCTCGCGGTCTTCGTATACGTATATGCGGCGCATGGTCTCTTCGGGGCGTTTGCCTGTTGCCGATTCGGTGCGTATAGAAGAGTTTATCAATTATTTCGATTATGCGGTCGACGTACCCGCGGAAGGGGATTTTGCTTCCGAAGCGCGGGTGTTCGATTGCCCTTGGAATTCATCGTCGCAGTTGTTGCGCGTTACTTTTCAGGCGCGCGATACAAGCCGCGCTCCCGTGGTCAACAATCTCGTATTTTTGGCGGATGTATCCGCGTCGATGTACGGAGACGACCGCATAGGGCTTTTTAAGACGGCTTTGTCGTATGCCGCAGAAGGACTCGGAGAGAACGATACCGTGTCTCTCGTGACGTATGCGGGCGCCAGTCGCGTTGTTTTCGAGGGGAAACGGGCGACCGATCGTGATGAGATTCTCGAAGAAGTGCAAGCGCTTTCCGTGGGCGGAAATACGGCGGGATACACGGCAATCGAAAAGGCCTACGGTTTGGCCGAAAAGTATTATGCGGCAGGCGGCAACAACAAGGTTATACTTTTTACCGACGGCGACTTCAATGTGGGAATTACCGATACCGATGCGCTGGGCGAGCGGATACGCGAAGAGCACGACCGCGGAATTACGTTTACGGCAATCGGCGTAGGGCAAGGAAATTTGCGTGACGATCGGTTGGAAGCTTTGGCGGCGGCAGGCGGCGGCAGTGCGTATTATCTCGATAACGAGAGGGAAGCGCGGCGTGTGTTCGGAGAAGAATTGATCGGCACGTTGACAACGGTAGCCTACGATGCGAAAGCGCAAGTTTCGTTTCAGCCCGCGCAAGTATCGGAATATCGGTTGCTCGGATATGACAATCGGATGCTTACGGGGGTGGAATTCGAGGACGCCGAAACGGTGGGCGGCGAAATCGGCTCGCATCGGCAAGTGACCGCTTTGTACGAAATCCGTTGTTCGGAAACGTGCGATCCGTCCGCACCGTACGCTACGGCACGGCTTCGTTACCGCGCGGCGGGAGACGCGGAAGAAAGTGCGTATACTGTAGCCGTTCGGAAGGGCGCGCCTACCGACGACGACGGTTTTATTGCGTGCGTGGCAGAGTACGGATTGTTGTTGCGCAAATCGGCGTATGCCGCCGATGCAAACTATGCTTCCGTTCTGGCGCGATTGCGCGCATTGCCCGACGGAGACGAGCATCGGCGGGAATTCCGCGCACTTGTGCAAAGTGCGTCGAGACTGTAACGGAGCAAAAACGAGTATATGGGAGAAAAAATGGAAACGTTGATTTTGGGAGCGTTGGAAGAGGAAATTGCCGGAATTCTTGCCGAGATGGAAAACGTGCGGGAAGAAAAAGCGGGGCCTTTTGCGATACACTGCGGTGTGTTGCGCGGACAACGGGTGCTACTGTGTCGTTGCGGGGTGGGAAAGACCAATGCCGCGGCGGCGGCTTCGGCAATTCTGGCGACACACCCGTCGGTGGGTTGCGTACTCAATACGGGGGTTGCCGGCGGTATCGGCGGCGGTTTGCGACGCGGCGACGTGGCATTGGGGGCACATACGGTGCATCACGATTACGATCAGACTCCCGACGGCCTTCGTAAAGGGCAAGTGCAGGGGTTCGACAGCGAATACTTTGCGGCCGACGCGGGGGTGCTGAAAGATATGCGGCAGGCGCTCGAAGCGGAAAAAATCGACTTTCGGGTGGGAACGATTGCCAGCGGGGATCAGTTTATCGCAGACAATACCGTTGCAGCGCGTATTCATACCGAGTTCGATGCGATTGCGTGCGATTTCGAGAGCGCGCCCATTGCACAGGTCTGCGCGCTGTACGGCGTTCCGTTTTTGGCGGTGCGCGCCGTTTCCGATGACGGCGGCAATGGCGCCGTGATGAGTTTTTACGA
This sequence comes from uncultured Clostridia bacterium, assembly GCA_947090725.1. Classification (GTDB taxonomy): domain Bacteria; phylum Bacillota; class Clostridia; order Christensenellales; family Pumilibacteraceae; genus Pumilibacter. The sequence continues at coordinate 7,825 of CAMUPJ010000045.1, read as the reverse complement.
ATTTTTGCATGTGGCCGCGCAAAAAAACGTGCGGGCGATTTGTCGCTTTTTGCAGTTGCGGTCGGCCGCAAAATAGAGAAGCCGTCGGGACGGAATAAAGAAGGAAAAAAGGGAACACACTACCTTTGTTATGCTGGTAGTGTTTATCAAATCTCTCGTTACCTTTTTGCTGGTTTTGATTGTCGTACGGCTGATGGGCAAGCGGCAATTGGGAGAAATGCAACCGTTTGAGTTGGTCATTACGCTGATTATAGCGGAGGTGGCATGTATTCCCATGAACGATCCGTATATCCCGTTTTACTACGGGATCGTGCCGATTATCACACTGGCGGTGTTGCATTTGCTTTTGAGCGTTTTGGCGCGAAAGAGTATTTTTGCCCGCAAAGTCATCAGCGGACACAGCGTAATTGCCATCGATAAAAACGGAATCAATTACGAAAACCTCAAAAAGATGAATATGAACGTCAATGACCTCATCGAAGCGATTCGCAGTAGCGGGTATGCCGACTTCAATCAGATAGAATATGCGATTTTCGAGACCAACGGCAAAGTATGCGTAATCGAAAAAGCGAGCGATCCGACGGAAGTTACGCCTGCGTATCTGCCGCTGACGCTGTTGATCGACGGGAAATTCGATGAGAAAAATTTGTCCGTTGCGGGGGTCGACGCCGTGAAGGTCAAAGAAGCGTTCCTTAAAAACGGAATTAAAAGTCCGCGGGACGTGCTGTATGCCGACGTGCGGCAGGATGGCACGCTGTATGTCAGTCCCAAACACGGGAAGTGTTTCACCCGAAAAATCGCGATCAAAGGCGGTGAAAACTGGTGAAAAAGTTGTTTGTGATATTGGGATTTTTTGTCGTCATGATGGGCTTTGCCGTATGGGAAATCGTAGCGACAACCCATTTCTACGAAGAAACGGTGCGACTTTTGGACGTATTGGAGGAAAGCTTCGAGACCTATGCCGAGTTGGATGCGCCCGAGACGCTTTCCGACCTGGAAAATCTGGAACGGCATTGGGCAAGCGGGCGTAAGCTGATTCTCACGTTCGGCAACCACACCGTCGTGCGCAATGCCGACGAGCGTATGACCGCTCTCGGGGAGTTTACGCGGCAGAACGAACGGAGCGACGCAATGGTCAGTTTGCGGCAAGCGCAACGGTATATCCGCGATATGATGGGGGATTTGTCTCCCGCATTGCACAATCTCTTATAACGGAGATGGGAAAAAGCGGTTCAAATGATTGCAAAATTTTCCACAATGGAGTACAATAAAGTCGGAAGAGTCTGTTTTTCCGACTTTTATATTGTTCGGATAAAATAATCGCGAATACGCGTACGCTCTTTATTCTATATCTAAAGAAGAGGGACATATGCTTTTCAGTGATCTTAAGAGACATATTCAATCGGATACGTTGCTCCCCGCCTATTTAATAACGGGAGAGGATGCGTTTTTGGTGTCGAGTGCGGTGAACATGTTCCGCGCTTTGGCGGGGAATACGCCCGATTTCAATCTCAGTGAAATTGCGTCTCCCGAATCTACGAAGACCATCGTGGAGGCGTGCGAAAGCTTGCCGCTTGCCGCGAAGTATCGTGTGGTCATTGTCACGCAATGCAAGATCGAGCTTAGCGAATTGTCGAAGTATCTCGAGCGCCCGTGTCCTACGACCGTTCTGGTGTTTGTTGCCGAGAAACCGGAAAACACCATGGCAAAAATCATGAGCAAGTTGGCTGTGGTGGAATGTTCCAAACTGGAGCGCCGCACCGTACTCTCCTGGATTGCGAAGCATACGAGTGAGTGCGGCTCTTCCATTACGCAACCGGCCGCGCAACTGCTTGTGGATTATTGCGCTTTGGATATGTCGCGCATTTCGTCGGAATTGACCAAGCTCTGCTCTTACCGTGTGGGCGGCGTCATTTCGGAAATCGACATCGTGGAAATGATTGTGCCCACGCTGGACTTCAAAATTTTCGCATTGAGCGAGGCGGTAGCCGCCAAACAGCCGCAGAAAGTGGCGACGGTTCTTTCCAATCTTCTGGACAGCGGGGTATCGGTTATGAGTCTTTTGGGAATGCTCTATGCCAATTTCCGCCGTTTGTTATATGTGTCCATTACACCGCAGTACGAGCGCATGTCGGCCGATTTGGGGGTGAAGGAATATGCGATCCGCAAGTCCAAAGAGCAGGCACAGCGGTTTACCCCTCGGAAATTAAAGAAAATATGCGACGGATTGCAACAGGCCGACTACGAAATCAAGGCGGGCAAAATGAACGACAGAACCGCATTGGAATTGGCGATATTGCAAGCGTTGACTGCGTGAAGCCGCGGAGGATTAACGGAACCTTTTGAAATTTATCGACGAAAAAAAGATCAATAAATATATTGTCATTGCCGTGCTTTTTCTGTCATTCGGCTATGCGCAGTGGCAGTCCGCGCGCGGCACGCTTGCGTACATGTCGTACAGTTATCCCGAGCTCGGACAAGCGGGTTGGCTTTTCAACGACGTAGTGGCGATTCTGTTCGGCGGATTGGTGCCGCTGTTGTTCTATGAATTGCTTACCGCGTTTGCCGCGCGTTTCGTCTCGGTACGTGTCGGCGGGGCGGACGGCGACATGAAGTATGCGTTGCGGTTTTTTTATATCGCCGCCAATATCGTCATCGGATCGTTGAAGTTCCTTTATTACGTCTCGCCGATTGTTTCGGTGTTCGGCGGCATATGGATCGACTTTTTCGTAACGACGGCATTCTTTGGTTGGTTTCTTGCCTATAGCGCCAAACATTACGTGCAAAAGCCGCGTTGGGGCGCTATGTTCCTTTCGGTCGGCGGCACCTACTTGGTGATCGAAGCGATTCTCACGGTAATCAATTTGCTTGCGGGGGTGGTCTTGGCATGAAATTCCGTTGTGTGATTATTTCGATGCTTTTGTTTGCCGCATGCCTATTGTGCGGTTGCGGGGGGAGCGTTACGGGCGGAGAGGGACGTGATGTTCCGGCGCCCGTGCAGTCCGAACAGATCGACGTCAATCTGCGCGCGTTTTTGGGCATCACCGAATCGAACATCGACGGCGACCGAGGCGACAGAACACCATCGTCCGAGTCGGAAAATTATACGGCCAAATGGCTCGTGGAACATTTCGCCGATAAAACCGCATATCCCGCCCTTACGGTAACGCCGTTGAAGGAGTCTCCCGATCAGACGGAAGACAAAACCAGGTGTTTTATCACCTACAACGAGGTGGCGCGGCCGTCGTACAATGTGGAGATTCGACTTGCCAACCCCGGCAACGGAATAGGGAACGATTTTCGGCAGGTGATAATCGGGACGGGATACGGGAATCTGTACGGCAATCCCGCCGAAGGCTTCGAGCATCAGTCGTCTACGGGGGCGATGCAGAGCGGGACGGGCGCGGCCACGTTGATGAGCATTATCGACTATTGCAGTCGGAATGCGGAAACGCTTTTTTCGCAAATCGATTTCGACCTTGTTTTCGTGTTTTTCGGAAGCAGCGGGTACAATTCGCTGGGAGCCGAGACGTATCTGAAGTATATGGAGCCGAGCGAGCGCTTGGGGACGCTGCTCATGTACAATATCGGCAAAATGGGTGGAGAGAGATTGTATTTGTATTCCGGCGAAGTGCAGACCGATCAGGAACGGTTTTTGCGGGATACGGCATCGGATTGGGGATTGCGGTATTATACGCTTCCCGATAATATGCCGATTATCGACGGATTGTATCTCGACGGCGTGTATTATTCGCACTTTGCCATGTTGGGAGATCATGCGCCTTTTCTGGAACAGGATATTCCGGTCGCTTCTGTTTTCAGCGGTTATTACGGCGGATTCAATCTGTCCGATCTCGAGGGGAAAAAGGGGGCAAACCTGGGAAATACCGCCAACGATACGTACTATAATCTGACGCAAAAGCGCGCCGCATATGCCGCGCAAGGCAGTGACGTCGCTACGTTGCTTCTTGCGGCTCTGTTGCGGGAAGATTTCGCAGACGTTATGCAACAAACGCGTAAGACGGTCTCCGACTATTCTTTTTGGACAAATCCGTTTTGGGCGTATATGATCGTAATTTTTGCGATCGTGGCGTTCTCTGTCGTTCTTATAGTGCTGGTTAAATATTTCGAAAAAAAATATCCCTATCTACCGCCGGTTCGTCGCATGAAAATCGCCGTATTCGGTATGGAGTACGAAACGAAAACGGAAGGGGATATCTTTGTGGATATCAAACGCCCCAAAAATCCTTTCGACGGTTATTGAGTCGTAAGGGTAGAGCAATAAGAAAAGCACCGTCTCGATTGCGGACGGTGCTTTGTTTGTATGCATTGTGTTTTAACTGAAAATTTTCTTGAACCAGTTGCCGATGGCGCGGAAGAAATTGGTGATTTTGAATTTGTCCAGAATATCTTTGACAACCACGCCCAAATTGAACGTTTCCTTATCGAGCATAAAATAACAGCAAAGCAAAACGATACCTACCGTCAACACGATAAGAATCAGGATGTTTATAAGGCAATTGCGAACGGAAATAGGACTTCTTACCTTTCGGAGTTTCGACGCGGGGTCTTGGCTCTCTTTGATGGCCTCTTCGATTTGGGCTTGTGTAAGTTGATCGGCCGTCATCTGACTACGATCGAGGGGGACGTTATTGATATTCGTAGCGCCCGTGTTCGCGTCGGCTTTTTTGTCCGCGGCAGATGAAGAGTTTTTTCCGGCTTTACCCTTTTTCTTTTTTTCTTCTTTTTGCTTGGATTCTTTCTTTGCCATACTTCCTCTCACGTACACTTGTACGTATTTATTATATATCACTTTTACCATTAAATCAAGCACTTTTCCGAATTTTTTTAGAAAATCCGCGCATTCCTGAAAAATATGCTTCAAATATATTGATAATTTCGGAATTTCGGTGTATAATTATAAAAAAATCAGCGATTTTTGAGGCAAGAAGTGAAACAATTTTTCGACAATGTAAAATACCAGATTTTGCATCGGCCGGTGCAATCGGCGGTCGATGTGGTTTTGTTCGCTTTTTTGTTGTACGCGCTTTTCGCATTTCTGAAAAAGAACGATGCGGTGCGACTGTATAAATACGTGATTATGGTGCTGGCGGTGGCCGTTGTGCTTACCAGCGACCGTTTGGCATTCCCGCTGCTCGGGCGTACGTTCTCGTATGCGTTTGTATTGGTGATTATTGCGGTGGCGGCGCTCTTTCCGCAGGAGACGCGACGGGGATTTCGAAAGATTTCCAGCCCGCACGATATGCAGCAGGCATTCAATACGCAATATGATTGCAGCGACGAAGAATTACAAGCGGCGATCGGGGGCATTGTGCGCGCTTCCTTGAATATGGCCAAAAAGAATGTGGGAGCGCTGATTGTGATTACGCCCGATTATATTCCCATTCATATTCGCGAGAGCGGCACCGATCTGGATGCGGTGGTATCGTGCGGTTTGCTCGAGTCTATCTTCGTGACCAAGGGGTCGCTTCACGACGGGGCGGTGCTGGTGCGTGGGAATCGGATTTTGGCGGCCGGTTGCTTTTTGCCGCTCACGCAAGACCTCACGGTGGATAAAGAATTGGGGACCCGTCACCGTGCGGCTATCGGCGTCACCGAAACAAATAACGTGCTGACGTTGATTGTTTCGGAAGAAACGGGTGTCATTTCGGTGGCGTATCGCGGAGAACTCAAACGGTATTTCGATGCCGAGATGTTGACCGATACATTGCAGGAATTCTATGGACTCAAAGCGATTGCGCACAGTCCCGGCAAAAAGGGAAAGCGTGCGAAGAAAGAGCATAAATAACGACGGCGGGAGGGGTTGCTTATGATCAGCGAAGCAAAAGAAAAAGAAGAAAAAAAAGACGGCGCCGTCAAGCGGTTTTTCAAAGCGGTTTTCGTGCATAATTTTCGTGCGAAACTATTTTCGATTCTGTTCAGCGCCGTGTTGTGGGCGCTGGCTGTGGGATTGGCGTTGTGAAGCAAATCGTATATAAGCCGGATATTTTATTGCCTCGCACGGATTTGCGGAAATGGTCGGTTGTGGCATGTGACCAGTTTACTTCCGATCGCAACTATTGGGATACGCTCGATGGTTTTGTGGGCGATGCACCCAGCGCGCTTCGTCTCATTTTGCCGGAATGTTATTTGGAAGATGAAGACGTGGCGGCGCGACAGGCCGCTGTAAGGGACGCCATGCGCGCTTATTTGCATGACGGGCTTTTTTGCGCGTTCAGCGCTTTTGTGGAAGTGCGTCGCACGTTTGCAAGCGGACGCATGCGCAAAGGCTTGGTTGCGGCAATCGATCTCGAGGCATACGACTATCGTCCGCAAATGCACGCATTGGTGCGCGCCACGGAGGGAACGGTAGAAAGCCGCTTGCCGCCGCGCGTTGCGATTCGCAGCCAAAGCGCCTTGGAATTGCCGCACATCATGCTGCTTTTGGACGATCCCGAAAACCTTGTGTTTTCCGCCGTGGAAAAGAGCGTGGGCGATACGCTATATGATTTTCCGCTGAATTGCGGCGGGGGGAATATCGTAGGGCGTGCCGTCACGGACGAAGCGACGATCGCCGCCGCTTTCGAAACTTTGGGAAAGCGGATGTGCGAGCGGTTCGGAGAAGAGCTTTTGTTGTTGGTGGGCGACGGAAACCATTCTTTGGCGGCGGCCAAGGCGTGCTACGAGCAGGCAAAGGCGGCGGGCGACGAAACCGCCGAACGGAAGAGATATGCTCTCTGCGAAATCGTCAATTTGTACGACGAAGGAATTGTCTTCGAACCCATTCACCGCGCGGTGTTCGGGGTGAACCCTGCGCATTTGGCCGAGGCGCTTAACGCGCGCGCCGATGGTGGCGTGCCTGCAACGGTGCGCGGCGGCGGTGTGTCGTATGCCGTATCATTGCCGCAGGATACGATCGCATCGATTGCCTTTGTGCAGGACTTTCTCGAAGCGTATGTAGCCGAGCACGGCGGTCGCATCGATTACATTCACGGCGATGACGTGTTGCGACGATTGGGCGATGCGCCCGATTGCGCTACGATCGCGTTTGCGCCCATCGGCAAATCGGGCTTTACCGAGTATATCGTGCGGCACGGGGTATTGCCCAAGAAGACGTTTTCCATGGGGCATGCCGAAGAAAAGCGCTATTACCTGGAAGCGCGTCGCATCGGCGAATAAATAGTATCGGGAAAAATTGTGGGGAGCATGCCACGGCATGCGCCTCTTGCTTTATAAGGAGTTGCAGTACATGAAAGTTCTGAAGTTCGGCGGTACCAGTATGGCAAATTCCGCCTCCATTCGCAAGGTTGCCGATATTGTAGAGAGCGACAAACACGCGAAGTACATTGTCGTATCGGCGCCGGGGAAGCGGGAAAAGTCGGATACGAAAGTCACCGATTTGCTATATGCATGCATCGATTTGCGCAACCGAGAGGGATTGTGTGACGTAGCGCTCGAGAAAGTAATCCGTCGTTTCGACGAAATTATCAAAGGGTTGCGACTCGAGTTGGATCTTACGCCGGAATTCAACATTATCCGCGAACAGATCAACGGCGGCGCGGGACGGGATTATGCGTCGTCGCGGGGAGAGTTCCTTTCGGCGATCGTTGCGGCGAAATTATTGAACGCGCGCTTTGTGGATGCCGGCGACGTGATCCGTTTTGATATGAACGGCAACTTCGACAGTGAAACGACCCATCGGCTTGTGGAATCCAAATTGAAAGGTTGCACGGGGCGCGTTGTGATTCCCGGTTTTTACGGCAAGATGCCCAACGGCAAAGTCAAAACGTTTTCCCGCGGCGGTTCCGATGTGACCGGCGCGATT
>CAMUPJ010000044.1 GCA_947090725.1 uncultured Clostridia bacterium | reverse complement strand
CGCATAATTCGTTTGCTTGCGTAACAGTGAGCGTATCCTTATTCATGCAATGCGACACATACCGCAAACTTTCGCTTTCCGAACAGCGCACCGACTTTGCCGCAACGTTACTCGGATGGTCGCGGCCGCACAGTTGCAACTCGACAAACGGCAACTGCGAATGGTTCTCCGCAATGTCGGCAAATTTTTTTATATATATTTTCCCGTTTTCTACGCCAAACGTTATTTCCTTCCAAATAAATTCCATAACTTTAACCGCCGCAATATCTTTCATAGCCCGCCGGCAGACACGATATTGCGGTAACTTCCCATCCAAAATTCATTTTCGTCGGACTCGGGATAATAGGGCAAAACGTTTTCTTCCAATTCTTCTATCGTTCGCGTTTCGCCGCTTACATATGCTTGCAACCGTTCTTTACAAAACGCAAGCCGCTTTGTTAAACCGCCCAAACGCACACAGTGCACCTCGAACCCGAACGGTTTGTTTTCTTTATGCCAACGCTCGCGAAACGATTGGAAAAATTCTTCGGCGCGTTTTGCCGCTTTTTCGTAATCCGCAATAAGCGCAGTAAGCGCGTTTTTATCTTTGCCGCGATATGCCGCACGTGTGCGCACCCCCAAGCATGCTTTTATATCGAGCAGTCGGCACAGTTTTTCCGTGCAGTCGAACAAATACGCATACTCGCCCGCCCGCGATTTCGCCGTAGCCAAACGCTCGGCATATTCGGCGTACGGAATGGGTTTGTAATCACGTAGCGTTCTATCGGAAATTCCCAAAAACGGGTCGGCATACAGCAAATATTTGCTCGGATTGCACAGCTTGCCGCAACCTTGCATATCCGGCACAATATCGGGCAGTTCCAACAAATCCAAATCCTGCGCCGATATTCCGAACAGCTTTTCGAATTCGTCCGCTATAATCTTATCGTTATATTCGCCGTCGGCATAACGGCGGGCGGCGTATAAAACTTGCAAGACGGAAAAAAACGAACACTCGCCGCCGTCGTCTCCCCATGCGGTAATAAGCACATTTTGAATACTGTGCTCACGCACACTGCGCATAGACGCTTTCAAAGACTCATTCGCAAAACAAGTGCGAGGCGCAAACCCGAGCCACGTCCAAACGCCGCCCGCAAACCAAACTTCGCGCCCGAACTCCTTATGCGACTCTATCATGGCGTCGTAGTCCTCTTTTTGCGTATGGTAATAGTCCCAATACACGAGGGAAACGTCCTCGGGCACCTTTTCGCGCACTCCCTGCGGCACGTGGATGTCGCGCGAACAGTATTCGCCGTGCGCCGCCAAACGGAAAAACATATCGCTCCACATATGCGCCGTAAATCCGTACTTTTTCGCTATGGCGTTCACCCTTTGCAAGTGACGGTTGAGCAGTTCGAAACGGTCACAATAGCCGTGCTTATCGAGATACTTGCCCAAGCCCACCATGTGCGCTTCGTCCATGCCTATATGCACGTTGCGCGACGTGAAATTTTTGGCAAGCGACGCGAATATTTTATCCAAAAACTCGTACGTTTTTTCGTCGTCGATGAGAAGAATATCGTTTACGTCGGTTATTTCGGCAAAGCGCGGCAATTTTACCGGATTGGTAAAATGCGCGAGCGTTTGAATGCACGGTATAAGTTCTATGCCGTGCGCCGCCGCGTACGCGTCCATGTCCTTGATTTCCGCACTCGAATACCGTCCGCGCAAATAGCCGAAGTACGGCTCGCCCTCTACCTCAAACGTATCTTCGGTGTACAGTTCGAGCGCGTTATACCCCATTTTCCGCAAGGCATCTATCAGTTGTTTTACGGCGCTTACTTTGAGCACCGCGTTGCGCGAACAGTCAAGCATCGCGCCAAACCGCTGATATACTTCTATTTTACGTTCCATTTTAATCTCCTGTCCGAATAGATATTACTCCTCTATCTTTACGGGAATCCCGCCGTGTAAGCGCGAATATTCGGCGGCAAAACTCATTTTGTGCGATAATAAACTGTCTTTGAGCGTAGTGCGCGTTTCACTGCTCTCATTTCCGCGCAAATAGGCGATAAAATCCTCGAACAAAAGTTTGTCGCCGCCGCCGTGCACGCTGAAATCGTCGGCGAGTTCGGTTAAATCGATTACATGATCGTCGGCGCGGAACGGATACACATAAATCTTGTTTTCTTCCATATCACCTTTGATCTCGCCCAGCGTTCCGTGTATCTTTATATTGCGGTGGCAGTCTTTGGAAAACGCCGTCATGGTAAGCTGCGCCGTACGGTCGTCTTCGAACAACATATTGACCACTTGGTGATCGACTACATTGTTGTCGCAAGCAAAAACACATTTCCCGTATACATTCGGCTTCTTTGAAAGCATGTTATCGATATAGTCTTTGCGTGAGGTACGGAATACCGTCGCATTGCCGAGTATGGGATTGTATGTCTTATAAATATCGTTATATATCTTAAATGCGTCGTACGGACAATCTTTTCGCGTATCGGAGTCGCAATCCACGCAGTACGACGTTGCGCCTTTCGGCGCATTTTCTTTTTTGAAATAATACAATCCGCCGAAAGAAGAAACGCTCTTACACCGCTTTCCGAACAGCCAAAACAAAATATCGAGATCATGACAGCACTTTGCCAAAATCATCGGCGAACTCTTTTCGACATTGCTCCATACGCCGCGCACATATGAATGTGCGTCGTGCCAATATGCTACGTTTTCGGTTTGACTGATTGTTACAACCTCGCCTATTTCGCCGCTTTTTATGATTTGCCGCAATTTGCCGTAAAAATGGCTGTAACGCAAAACATGACAAATCATAACTTTGCGCCCCGTCGCCTGTTGCGCCGCATAAATATCTTCGCAATCTTGCATCGTGGTGGCAATAGGCTTTTCCAAACATACGTCGTAACCGAGTTGCATCGCTTTGATTGTATGCGCCTTATGGTCGCTGTCTTGCGTACAAATAAAGACCGCATCGGCGCATTTCTCTTGCGCAAAAAAATCGTCGGCGCTTTCATAGCAGCTTTGCGGCGTTAGCTTGTATTCGTTCTGCGCTTTCCCCCGTGCGCTCGCACTGCAATCGGCAATGGCTACCAACGCCGCATCCGAACTACCCAAAACATATTCGGCAAATAACTGTCCGCGATTGCCAAGCCCTACTACCGCTATTTTCAGTTTTTCCATATCTACCATACCTCTTTCTTCATAATTCGAGAATCCATATAGCTTCGCCCGGTTCCAAAAGAACGTCGAGCGCGTTATTTTGCGTTTGCACCGTGAGCAACTCTCCGCCCTTTACGATATGAATTTCTTCTTTTTTTCGCACAAATTCGATATGCACGGTGCTTATAAATTTCTCGTACGGGTCGCGCAAGTTTAAGAGCATAACCGCGGTATCGGTATCATTTTTCAATGTGTTTACCAATACGTCGGATTGCGCGCGGCAGTTTTTAAAAAATGCGTTGGGAGTAACGAGCAAATCCTCGGTAGAATCGTTACTATGCCCGCCGGCGATTATATCGCTGCTTTCGTATACGTATCCCGACACGTAACGCGCCGTGTCTTGCACGAGCTTATTGTTTGCTTGCGCCGCGTCGTACAAAAGTTTCGTTCCGTCGTCGTCCATTATCGCTGAAGTAAAATTGTGCGACTGACGAGTTGTAAACCGCCAATAGGTAAAATAGTAAATCTTACTCGCACCGAAGCCGAGCGCAAGATTGATCTGCCAATGTAAGTCCTGCCCGTCCAAATGCCGCAATTCCTCATTTTCGCCCGAAGAAAAGGATTGCACCGTCATGTGAAACGGCACATTGCACTGCTTTGCCGTAATCGCCGCTTCCTGCATATTGCGGATAAATTTGTGCGCCACAACGTTCTTACCTTCCCAAAAACCGAACGGATAACAGTCGTAATGCACGTAGTCGAGCGACTCGGCAAACGCGGCAAGATAGCGGCGATACGCCTCCCACCTGTCAGTCATTCCCGCGCCGAACGCATTTTCGGCAAGCCCTTGGTCTTGTATACACGGCAAAAGGCACGTCATTATAAAACAATCGGGATACGCCGCATGCACGGCTTCGCAAATTTCGGCAAACACTTTGCGCTTATTATACTGTGGCTCGTCAAGTACCGATATCCCGTAAAATGCGGGGTGCGCGGCATACTCGCGCATACAGTCGCACACGTACGCCGAGAATTTCTCCTTGTCACCGCCAAACAATTCGCCGATAATACTTTCTTTGGCTTTTACGGTAAGCGACAAAAGCCGCTCGTCGAACACGACCGCTTTGAGGTCCGCGCCTACCGCCAAATCGAGCATTCTTTTCAGCTTACTGCTCTCGTACGGCTCGCCCGTGTATTTGTCTTCGCCTGCAAAGAGTATTTCGGTAAAACCGCAATCGCGGTATTCGCGGTATCGCGCGAGCGTTTGAAAACTTTCGTATTTGTGCGCCACGGCGCCGTCTACCGTAACCGTGCCGTTGGGCGGCGGCGTATACGCCGAAATTTGCATAACTTCTTTTAGCACGTTTTTCTCCTTATATCGCTTGTGTTTCGGGCAACGTCGTAAATAATTGCGTTTTTGTTCTAATATCGAATGTATATGTTTTCCCTGCCGTAAGCTCATGAGTTACGCCGTTTAAGCGCAAGTCCCCACTGTGCCCCTCGGCATATACCGAAAGCACGCCGCCACGGCACGTAATACTTACTTTTCCGTTTTTGAGCGGCAACGTTACGCTCGTGTTTTCTATCGCGGGCAAATACGGCGAAAGCGCGAAACTATCTCCGTACGCCGTATCGTTACACAAGCCGTAAAAATATTTGCCGATGATAAGAATTGCGCCCGCGCCCCAAATATGGCACTGACTGCGCCCGAACGGACGCCCGTACATATCGGTCGCGCTCTCTTTTTGCTCGCCGATTTTGTACGTTTCCCAAAACGTCGACGTGCCCGTTTCTGCCATATTGCCGAAATAGTCGCGCAGTTCCTTTTGCACCGTTTCGTACTCGCCCGCCTCGCATAGGCAAGAGAGCTTAAACGCCTGCATATACGGCGTGGTGATGGGCGGTATGCTCTTGTCGTACACAAGCGCGCGCGTGATTCTGCTCTTTTTGTACGCGTCCGCAAACCCCGTAAGCAGTGCGAACACGTTGGCGTAGGCGGTCACGCTACTGCCCACTTTGCCGCCGATGCGCGAATGACGGTACGCCCCGCGCATTTCGTCCCAATAAACCGCGTCTATTTGCTTTTTGAGTTTATCCGCGATTTCCTCGCACTCGTCCGCGTTCTCTCCGATTGCGCCGCTAATCATAACATAGGCTTTGAGCATTGCCCACAGTAAAATTTGCTCGAAACAAACTTCGCCGTCGGTATTTAAGTTATCGTTCCAATCGACGTGCACCCAATCGTTTTCTTGCTTATACAAAAACCCGAACTCGTTTCGCCTACCCAATACAAACCGTAAGTGTTCGGTCAGCATGGGATAAATTTGCCGCAAAAATCCCGCGTCCCCCGTATGCTCGTAATATTCTTGCACGGTGAGAAAGGTATACGGCGTGTAGTCCATAATGTGGTTTATGTAGGTAACAACGGGCGATTTGCCGAGCAGCGCAATCACCGTTCTTTTGATTTTGGCGCAATCGAACGCTGTGTAATAGTCGATTTTCGCGCCCAAGTACGCGTCGCCCGCCCATATCCAACGATCGCGCTTTATGCCGTCCAAATAAAACTCACGGCTGCACAGCGAAAACGTGTAGCGTGATATTTCGGCGATTTTTTCGATTTGCTTATCGCCCGACGTAAACGAAAACAGAATAGGTTTCGGGTCGTACTCTTCGAAAACGGAAATATTATACGGCGACTTTGTAACCACGCGCAAAAACTGAAAAGCTTGCGTACGCGGCGTAATGTGTTTGCCGTTTTCGGGCGTAAAAAAGTCTATTTGCTCGCAATCGTTATCGTTCATTGCCTCGGCTTGCGTTTCGCCGAAGTAGCAACAAAAAGGCACGTTTTCGCAATGCGTAAACTGCGGATACGCCATAACCATTTTGCCGAAGTCGTACAGTTTGCCGCCCGTACAGTCGCTTACCGCTACGGGTTTTATTTCCCGCACGGGCAAACGGTACGCGCTCGGAGCAAACTCCCCGCAGTCGCATATTCCGCACGGCGACATCATAAACTGATTAAACCCCGCTTCCCAATGTTCGTCGGATATAACCTCGTTGCCGCTCACTTTGAGCGCGGGCAAACCACACTCGTTATACACCCAAATTTCAAGTTCGTAAGTTCCCGCTTGTAATGCAAGCGTGCCGTCAAAGCCGTACACAAACGTATACGGGTCGGGTTTTGCTATGGCTACCGATATTCGCCCTTCGCTCTCTATTGTGAGTACGTCGTCTGCTCCAAGCGTGAACTTATGCGTAAACCGCACGTTATGATACGGGCTGTCTACCTGCCAAAACGGCGCAATGGGAAAATCGCGCTGAAAACGGCGCGTTTGCACCTTTTCAGCTAAGTAAATTTCCCAGTCGCCTCTGAAACATATCCATTTGCCTACCATAGCAAGCTCCTTATTTGATACGAACGCCGCAAATCCGTAAACCGAACTTGCGGCATCCTTTTTCCCTGTATTGAATTTTTTTCGAATCAGTTGTTCGTAACCTTGATATCGTCGACGCAAATTTGTACGGGATGTACGCCGAAACGGTCTATGTCATTGTAAATCATAATGCCGCCGTTTGTTTTGATTTGTTTTACAGCTTCGGCATCTGTAAATTTGATTTCGAGCCACTCGCCGATAGGCGTGTCGCCGTGTTCCCACCATTGACCGTTACCATCGCAACCTATTCCTAAACCGCTATCCCAACTCGTATTGTTTCCGTTATATGCGTGGACTCTGAGATTGACTCCCGTATTAGACGTTTTGTCTTTGATTTTTATGCGTAACGACACGGAGGAATCATCTTGTATGGCGTTTATCATATCTTGGTTAAACATAATGCGAATGGAAATATACTGATAATCCACATAACACCAAAGACCTTTACTGCCGCTATAATAATTACCATCGCCACCGTTAATGTCATAGTAACTTGTATTGTTTCCCGCAATCACCACCGTTGCATGATTGCTCTTTTCAAAGCCGTCGAACGTGGGGTCGAATACCGTTACGGTTTGTGTTGCCGTGTTTACAAAATGCCCGTTTTTGTGCGTGTACACAAACGTATACTCGCCCTCGCCTGTCGGCGTAAACGACAGCTTGCCGTTCAAAAGCGTATAGTCGGTGTACGGCTGCCCGTTCAGCGTTACGGTGAGGCAATCGGCGTTGAAATTACTGCCCGTAAACGAAGCGATTTCTACCGAAGTACCCCCCCCCGCGAGCGGCACGCTTTTATTTGCGGCACTTATAGTAACGTTTGTATCGGGCACGGTGACTTCCAAATCGTCTACGTAATAGGTAAAGCCTACCGTTTGACTTGTGTCAGCTATCTCCGCTATCTCAACCTGCATCGCAATACCGCCCGTTTGTTTGAGCTGTTCGATGGCTGGTTTGTTATAATTTATGCCGTACTTAATCTGCAACCACTGTCCCGTAGGCGCATTATTACCGAACGTATCATTGTATATCATGGCCCAATCGCCGTTTGCGTAATTACCGTTCTCATTCTTCAAGCCGCAGAAACGCACATTAAATTTCTTTATATTAGTGTTGTTGTTTTTGATATACAGCCAAACGGAAAGTTCTACGTTGTTGCCTGCGTCCTTTATTTTTTGCCACATATCGTCGTCGAGCATAAGCGGAATAGTCGTATATCTCGACCATTCACCCGTAGTAATTTTAAGCGAATGCGTGCCGCTGCGCGCCTTCTCGTCACTGACATCAATGGTAGCAGAACCGATAAGCAATTTGCCGGTATGCGTATAGCCGCCGCCCTCGAAGCCGTCGAAGTACGGATCGGCAAGAGGCGCGTACAATTCTACCGTTTGCGAGAACACGTCTATATTCTCGCCGTTTGCATACATATATTGAACGGTATATTTGCCTTCCTCTACGTTTTTGAGAACGTATGCCGAGGCGGTTTTCTCTACCGTTACGGACTTACCGTCTTTATCCAACGCCGTTACCGAAAGTTTATTAAGGTCTACGCCGTTAAGCGCGGATAATTTTATAAGTTCAACGTCGGTAGTATCGCCTTTCGACTTTTGCTTGATATCCGAAAGTTTTATTTCGATACTTGTCGCATCGTCCGACTTAGATAGCCGTATACAGTCAACGTAAACGCAGAAATTCGCATAGGCGTTGTTTGCTTCGTGATTTGCGCCGTTGAAAAACAGTCCGAAAAACATATCGTCTTTATAAGCGTCGTAAGCATCGGCTATCTTATCCGCAGGCACGGATATTTTCGTCCAACAGTTGGCAATAAGCTGATTTTTTTGAACGAGTTTTTCGTATTGCGCCAATCCGTTTTGCGGGTTTTTCTTCCAATACTGCATTTCTATTTCGCAGTCGTACGGCGACGCGTTGTATAAAAGCAGCGTTATCGCGCTGTACTCGGTTTTGAAATCATCTTTGCCGCCCGCGATACGCACCGCCTCGTTTATAGACGGAAAACCACAAAACACCCATTTGCCGCTGATATCGGTATAGAATTTGAGCGAGCCTTCACCTTGAATACAATAGTCGGAGGCGGTATTCCATTCCGTTTTGCCGCCGCCGAAGCCGACCGCATTCCCCATAGCATACGGCTCGTTTTCAAAGTAGTCCACTTCGCGCTCGCCGCGCACGGCAACCGTATACGTATCGGTAGCCGTATTGCCCGCATTGTCGGTCGCCGACGCTTCTATCACCGCGCCGTCGTATGTGTCTATTTTGAACTTTCCTTCCGTAACGGTTATCGGCGTTTTCTCGGCGTTGTTTTTATACACCTTAACGTCGGCGCTAAGTTCGCCGTCGCAAATATCCACGGCGGTAAAGACGGGCAACGCTACGTCCGCATTCAACTCCGCGCGCACGGGAATATCGCTCGAAAGCAAAATAGACGGTTTCGTGGTATCTACGGCGGTAATTTCGGTTGCGTACGTTTTCGTTTCGCCGTCTATATCGAATGTAAACGTAATCGTGTATTTACCGACCCTCTTCGGCGTAAAGCTCGTACCGGTAAATTCTACATTTTCGTCCTCGCCGAACGTTACCGTAACGGACGCAGGCGAATACACTTTTTCGCCTTTGGCTACTGCCGCCGTTTCGAAATCGAACAGCCCGCCCACTTCGACCGTTGCCGCATCGGGAATGTCGGCAATCGGCGTAAGCGGCGTTACAGACGAGTTATCGCCGCACGCAACGAGCGAACAAGCCGCCACAATAAGTACCGCGATTATTGCTATAATAAATCTTTTTTTCATCGCTGTTTTCTCCCTTTATCAATCCTGTTCCGCTTGCGGAATCTCAAAGCGGAAGTCATCGAACCAAAACGTTTTATCCGCTTCCGCGAATTTGCCGTAGCTTATCGCCGCCGCCGTCACGTGGTCGCTCAGCAGCAGCGGCTTGCTCTCCGGCTTTTCTTCCGACTCACGGTCTATATCCCCGAGCGGTATACGCACTTGTGTCCAACCGTGCCCTGCGGTAAAGCTCGTTTGCCACGTACCTACTTTATTGGTGGGAAAGTGCGTTTCGGCATAGGTGGGCGAATTCCAAAGCTGAAAGGTAAACGATTGCGCTTTGTACAACGGATTGTATACGTCGAACACAATCTCGGCGTTGCTCTCTTTGAGCGCCTTCCAATCGAATTTTTGCACAAGTGACGGCAAGAACGTGAGACACGGCCAACCGTCCGAAAGCGGCGGCGTCCCCGTGGGCATAACGACTTTAAGGCTTTTTCCCGTGTTGTCTTTACAGTATTTTATATCGTTTTCAATCGAGAAAGTGCACATGCAGTCGGCGCAAGGGCCTACCGCTTCGGTGCCGTTAATATAGGCTTGCCAATCTTTATCGAACGAACAAAATTCGTTTTCGTCCAAATCCATAGCCAAAGGCGCGCGCTCGCGAATGTTTTCGTTAAGCACCAAATTGTCCATGTAAAACCGCCGTGCGCTTGCGCCACGTTCGGCCAAAGGGAACGTTATGTTCACCGATTCGCCTTTTGTCAAATCGCCGGACACGGAAAGTCCGCGCGTTTCGGGGGCATACCGTATCGAGTTTTTGCCCACGGCAAGTTTTTGTTCGGTTTTGCCCACTTCCACACCGTCTACGGTAAGCGAAATTTCCACCGTCTGTTCTTCTTCCGTTTGGTTGAACATATCGAACGTTAGGGATTTAAGTTTTTTGAGGTCGACCGCAGAGCCGTTCTCGCTGAGCGCAATGCCGATGCTCGGCTTCTCGCTGCCATCGCGGAAATCGCCGCTTACGTCGAGTAAAAGCGACGCACTACCTTCGGTGACGAACGCTGCATCGGTGTTTTGCCGCACCGCTCCGAACCCGTAGTTCGCCTCAAACGAATAATAGCCGCCCAAAGTTTCGAAACCGTTTACCAAACGGGAAAGCTCTATGTTTTTTTGTGGCTCTTTGGGCGTTTTGCCGCCGCACGCCGCCATAGGCACTACGGTAAGCGCGCACAGCATAAACGCAACTATCTTTTTCTTCATCTCACCCGTCCTCCCTTATTTATACAGTGTTATGCCGGCAACCGCGATCTCACCCGCGGCTTCGGCGGTAAACGATAAATTCAAGTATTTTATATCGCCCACCGTGCGCATATCGAGGTCTTGCAACCGATCGAATCGTAACACGTTCCAACCCATCTTTGCCGCAAACGTATCAATAAGGCGGTTGCGCGTATTGCCTTGTAAAGAGAGCGAAACGGTCATAGCCGCACTGCTGTAAAACCGCACCGCTATCGAGCCATAGTCGGCGCGCAAATTCGCTCCCGACACGTCTACGCTAAGGCGCGAAGTATTTTCATTTATCGCAATTTTTATCGCGGCTACGCCGCCAACCGTTGCACTTTCGGCGGCAGTTTGCAATTCTTCTTGCATAGCGTCGTACAGTTTGAAATTCGCGGGTGCAACCGATACAACCACAGCCGCAGGCAAAGAAACGCTTGCCCTAGCGCCGTCGCAAGCCACGGTAAATTCGGCATACGCGCCGTTTACAGTCGCAACACCGTTATTCGCTTCAAGCGTGCTATCGTTGAGCGTGACCGATTTCCCTTCGGGTACTGTTATAGTAGCCGATACTTTGCCGTCCGCCTCGCGCACAAAGTTCGAGATGGCAACGCCTTTGTTCGCAAGCTCCAACAGTTCGCCCAAGCGGTCGTGCGCCGCCTCTACTTCGTCGCTCGTGCAATACACTTTCACGCCGCCGTACAGTGTGGCATACAGTTCGCCGAGTATGCCGCTTGCGTCGACTCCGAGCGCGTTATACTTCTTTTCCAAATCGCGTAGTGCTTCGTAGTCTTCCATGCCGTCGCGCATGGCGGGCAAACGCATACTGTCCACAGGCCCGTCGATACCGAGGGGTGCGCCGGGATAGAACACAAAGCCGTCGCCGAACGTATCGCCCCAGCGGTGCACGTTGTCGTAACATTCCATGCCTTTCACGGGAACGGCTCCCGTCTCCGCCTGCCCCATTGCACCGGACGTCATGTAGTACGCCGCTTCCCAAGTAAGATAGCCGTCTACGTCATACTCTTTCGCCATCCAACCCATAGTACGCGCCGAAACGCCGTTGTCGTCGAGGTGAATGGTGGGATACGGAATTTTGGGGACTGTGCAAGTATACCACCAATACGATTTGCCCTCGTCACGCAAAGCGCGGTAACGGTCTACTTCCGCCGCATTAGACAGTTTATCCACCGTAGGACAATACGACTGCGGACCGGTCAAACTTTCCACATACGGACCTGTGACCACGTGCGGCAACTTTTTAAGCGATGCAATCACTGCGGCAGACGCGTTTTTGCTTTGCGCATAATTTACCGCTTGCGCCAAAACTTTGTCGAACTGACCGCATACATAGTTGGCGCGTTCTATGCTCTTTTCGCCGCCCAAGTCGGGTTCGTCTATAATGTTGCCCATATAAACGTACGCTTTTTCAAACAAATTGACTTCGTGCTCAATGCTTGCGTCCACGTAAGCGCACAGGTATCTGTAAAAATAATCTTCGTTGAGTACCGCGCCCATTGCGTTATCGGCGGAATACACGCGAATCGCATAACTCGAAACCGAAACGTCTTTTGCCGCTTGTGCCGCCATAGAGGTTTCCACGCCCAAAATATACGCAATGTCTTCTTCCGACTCGTTCGCCCTGAGCTGCGCCGAATTGAGATACTGCACGCTCAGTCTGTATTCGTTTAACCGCTCAACGTACTTGGCGTACATACTCTCGCTGTCATCGAGTTCGCCGTTGAACAAATATCCGCGCTGCAACGGTATGCACGACATAATCGACACTTCGTCGGGTAGCGTATAGTCGAACACGCGCACACGCAAGGCAAGCGTACTTTCTTGCCCGTCGAGCGTTACGGTAACCGTGCCCGTATACACGCCCGCCGCCGCGGTTTTGGGCACATATACGGTAGCATACACGCCTTGCGTGTTCCCCGCCTTTACGGTATTAAAGCCCAAACGTTTTGCGTCGGCAAGAGGAATGAGTGCGTCCGGATACATACCCGGTATCATTTTGGATTCCGAGTCGTAAATGGTTTCCACCAAATGATAGTATTCGTGATACAGCGTTATATTTTCTTTGCCGATTTTATTCTC
>CAMUPJ010000043.1 GCA_947090725.1 uncultured Clostridia bacterium | reverse complement strand
TAGATACCCACACGGAGTTTGCGTTTTCGATCGAGAAAGTAATTCCGTACGAGTCCACCGCGTAGGCATCTGCCGCGCCTTTACGTTTTACGTCGGCAAACGCCGTGGAATTGTCGGCATTATCGGTCGTCACACCGAGAATCTCTCTGTCGATGTAGTCGTTGATCGTCGCCAGATTGGCAAGCGCCGTGTTGGCCGCCGACAGGAAGTCCTGCGCTTTGCCGTTATACTCTGTCTCGTAGACAAACGAATCGGCGTCGCCCGGCTTTTCGATCGTAAGCGGCGTAATCTTAAACGTGAACACATACTCCGTTACGGGATCTGCGTCGGTGGATTCCGCCCAAGTGTAGTCGTCGGGATCGGAAAGCGTCACCACAACACGGTACGCGTTCACCGTCGTGCCGTCCGCATTCCACTTTACGTTGCGGAGCGTATCGGTAGTAGACGACTGCGTTATGCCGTCAATAGTAACGGTAAGCAACCCGAGCCATTCGTCGAGTTTCTGATCTTCCACACCGCCGTCGTTCTTGTACGCCAAATAGTCGGAGAACGTATAGAACGCCTTTTCCGCTCCCTCCGCGATATACGGCGCGGTCGCCGCAGTGCCGTTTACGGTAACGGAACCCACTGCATTGAGAATGGGCGTATTGACCGTGGCGGCAACGATAGAATACAGCTGTTCGAGCGCGGCATACGCATCGGTACTCTCTTGCGGCCATTTGTAATTGTGCGCCGTGTTAAAGCCGATCGCTACCCCGCTGTCTGCGGTACCGTCCAAAGACGTGAGATCGATTTTGGCGAGATATGTTCCCGCCGCGGCGTGTGCCGTAACTTCTTCGGTGTAGTCTTCCGATCCGTCGGGTTTGGCAAACACGTTCACGCCGAACGCAATGCCGTCGCGGTTACTGTCGCCGTCCGCCGCAACGCCGTTGGAAATCGTAGGCGCAGGTTTCTGATTTTCGCCGTTATAGGTAAAGCGCACCTCGCCCCAATCTACCGTGATTTCGCGTTGGTCGATCGTGAACGAAAGCGTGATCGATCCGTCTTGCGTCACGGTGCTGTTGTCGTCGTTTGCCACCGACCACGTATAATTCTTTGCCGCGGGCGTATCGAAGGTAAGCGTTATCGTATAGGTACCCGCATGTTTGGCATACACGAGGTATTCATTCGGATTATTGGGAATCGTGCCGTCGTTGACACGGACAAACATGTCGCCGTTTGCCGTGACACCCGCAACGGAAGCCGTTACAAGATTGCCGTCCAACAACCGCAGTTCCACCTCTTGTCCTGCGTGGTTCACATAGGCAGCAAGCAAGTTCAGCCCAAACGTATGCTCGCTTCCGTCGTAAATACGGTCAAACTCTTGCTTGTTTTGGATATCCGCATCGGTAAAGGCCTCGATCCGGCGCTTGAGAATCGTCCAGGTAATCTCTCGCTCCATATCGGTATTGGCCGAAACTGCCGACGGGTCGCTCACGCTCTCTACCGTACTGTCCGCCCAATAATAGTCGTCGCTGTTGAGTCGGAACGTCAAATCGTAATCGCCGGCATCCTGCCCCGTAAGGTTGCTTTCCGTATCGTCCGTCACACGATACGCCTTGCCTTCTGCGAGCGTTCCGTAATCCGCATACTCGGTGTACTTACCGTGCGACGAATCCATTGCGTCGTATACGGTATTTTTATCGTACATGAGATCATCGGCCGCGTCGTTCGGCTTTGCGATCGATTTACGGAATACCACGAACGTGAGCGTAATCACATCGACGGAAGTGCCGTCCGCATCGACAGAGCCGTCCGTCTTGGTGCTCCAACCGTACAAATTCGTATCCGATAAAGTAACGGTCAACGTATATTCTTTGGCATGTACTACGGTAATCTTTCCGGTAGCGACTTCTTTCGTCGCGGAATCTTCCGTGGTAATTTCTTTCGTTTCCAGCGTTACGCCGTCGGTTACGTCGCACGCCAACTCCAATGCTCCCTCTTCCGTCACGTACGTACCGGTTGTCTTATTCCGATAACGATTGAAATTGTCGAGCACCACGTCGATATCGTCGCCGCTGTAAATGCGCGTACCCGCAGGTACCGTAGGCCGCTCGAGGATCAGCTTGGTCACCGCGATTTCCACAAACGCTTCCACGTACGTATAGTTGTGGAAGTCGTCCTCGTCGGTATTCTGCCGATATGCGTTATAGGCATACGCATAATACGTTCCCTTCGCAAAATCGTTGGGATCGGTTGCCGCCAAAGAGGGCGTATTGCCTGCCGCGATCCAATCGCCGAGTCCGTGCGCGGCGGGATTGCTTGCTTTCCAAGTCGTATAGGCCGAATACTCCGTAGCCGTAAGATACCCCGTATAGAATACTTTTCGGCTGTCCTGTACGGCAGTATAGGTGGGTTCCTTCGTAAACGAGATTTCGTTGTTATTCCACGCATTGTCGGCGTTCGAAACGTAGGAATGATACTGCCATCCCGTGGCATGAATTCCGATTGCGTTCTCGAACGGATTGATCACAAATTGAATCACGGCGGTATTCGTACTTTTCACGCCGTCGTCCGATACGGGAATCTCGATTCCCGCCGCGCCGTCTGCGGCCACAAGTTCGTAATCATTAGACGCTTCGTCATTCAGCGTAACGGTAAGCGTATACCGCCCCGCATTGGAGTACGAAAGCGTACTCTTATCCAGAGCGCCCGAATCGTCGGAAAATCCCCAGTCCGTCACGTTGTTATTGCCCGTTTTACCTTGATTTACAATCGACAGATAATCGACGGGCATGTATTTGATCGCCTGATGCTGTCCGTTTTCGTTGTAGGTAAGCGTAGACGTGTACTCTTCGCCCTCTACGCTTATAATACTGTAACCGTTCGTCCAATCGATCACAATCTGTTTGCGGAGAATGGCGAATTCGAACGTACTGCTTTGCGCACGCGCATAGTTGCCGAACGCTTCCACTACCACGTACGCCGCATAATTACCGGGCGCCGTGGGCAATTGGTTTGCATTGGGCGCCGCGCTGTCGTACGTCATCCACACGGATTGGCCGCCAAACGTCGTTCCGCTGAAATACACAAGGAATCTCGCATCGCTCGGCCACGCCAAAAGTTCGTACCCGTCGGCCGTCGTATCGCCGATGGCACCGATTGCGGGATTGTAAGCATATCGGCCGAGGTCTTTGTAGTTTTTATCGGGCGTATAGGTAAACGACATGCGCACGTCGTCTGCCCCCGTACCCAGCTTGAGAACCTGATACTCGAAAGAAAATTTCTCGTCTTGCGCATCGTCTGCGGTCGTTGCCGTACCGTCGGCGGGCTTGAGAAGCTCGAACGTAGCTTCGCCCTGCATGGGATGCACGGTGAAATTGTATACAAACGCAACGATGTCGTTTCCGTTTCTTTCCACGGTAGCGCCGTATGCCTGGCTGATATCGGACGGCCAACGGTAATCGCTGCCTTCCGTATCGGCCATGGACAACCGTACACGGTATTGCCCCGCTTTGGCCGCGAAGAGGAAATCGGTATCCACGCGAAGATATTCTTTGCCGTCCATTCCGTAGGAAGAATCTCCGAGCGCCGACAATGCCGTATAAGAAGAGCTGCCGATGGGCGCATACTGATATTCCGCCTTGATGACGGCCTTTTCTTCGCCCTGCTTGAGATATCCGTCAAACGACCCGAAGCGCTCCGTTCCGCTGATAGACTGTTGTGCGCCGTAAACGCCGTCGGCCACTTTATCCCACGTCAAGCCGTTATCTACAATGCCCACCAACGACGCATCGATCTGTATGGTGGTATACACAGTGGTCGGGAAATCCCCGTATCCCGATACTTCCTCGGGTTGAATGGCGCCGTTTGCCTCGATCTTGTATACGATACGCGCCCAAGTAACCGAACGGCTCATCAGAG
This sequence comes from uncultured Clostridia bacterium, assembly GCA_947090725.1. Lineage (GTDB taxonomy): Bacteria > Bacillota > Clostridia > Christensenellales > Pumilibacteraceae > Pumilibacter. Next base: position 9,133 of record CAMUPJ010000043.1, on the reverse strand, counting down.
AGTTTCCGTCCGAATTTACGTACTGCGTATTACTATCATTATAATGGGAACCGTCGGCCGTCAGACTTCCCGTAGGCGCTACACGGCTCTCGTACGGAGAGTCGAAGTAATACACTTTGTATTTGCCGAGTCCCGCGGAAATCCAACCGTCGCCGTCCGTTTCGCCTTGCGCAAGATAGTACGGCGTTTGTGCCGATACTGAATCGTACTCCCAAGTGAGCGAAATACCACCTGTACCGTAATAGGGATTCAACGGCTGTTTTGCCACCTGAATATTGGGGATACTGCCGCCAAACGTGATAGCTTTAATGGCCGAATACCGAACGCGGATCGTTACGTCGGCCGCCGCATTGGGATTGCCGCGCAAATTGCCGGTCACAACCTTATTGTAATACCCTTCGCCGTCCACTTCGGACGTGGGCGCCAAATCTCTTCCCACAAGCTCGTAATCGGCGGCACCGATCTCGCCCAACATACCGCTGTTGTACACGCCGTACGCATAAAAGCCCTTGTCTTCGCGAAGTTTTTCGGGTTTATCGACCGATTCGTATGTAACATTGCTTTGCTCGCTGTTCCAAACCAGGAACAACCCGTCGCGGACACGCTGGGGAACCGACAACGTGCATTGCGCCGGAGCGGGACTGCCGTCGTCCCCGCTGTACGAAACCGTTACGGTACGCGAAGTCTGCCCCAGATTATCGATGGAAACGGTCACGTTCGGATGATTCGCCGTAATCACATGCGCGTTGCCCGCGGTATCGTAAAGAGTTACGGCAAGCATTTCCAAAGTGATCGCGGTAGGCGTGCTGCTGTCGGTAAACGCATAGTATGCCTTATCATCCAAATAGGATGTCCCGTCGTCGAAACGGATGACTTGTTTTTGGGAAACTCTCTCCAGCGTATAGCCGTCGTACTCGTGAGAATCCTCGCTTTCGGCAAGCGTACCGAATGCGCCGGTATTGCGGTACCATACGCCGCCCGAGAGGTAGGCTTTTTCGGTATTGACGCCGACGGCAACAGAAGTCACTTGTGCCGACGAAACCGTAACGGGCGTAGACGCCGACGAAACCGTTGTGCCGTCGGTGGGATTTACGTACGAAACTGTAACGCGAGTGGTAGGCGCCTTGAACGTCTTACCCTCGGGAATATCCGTGTCGTCTACCGTAACATGCAAAAGTTCGGGCATGAGAACAACGTCTCCGCTCGAAACCGTAATTTTATGGAGGAAATCGTTTGCCGCACCCGTGTTGATAGGCGTGGTATCGTAAATCGTTTCGTCCGCTTTCACCGCAAACGTCAGCGGATCGGATACGGAAGGATAAGCGGAAATCTCAATTTCCTGTTCCGCGGGGGCAAGTTGTCTTCCCGTATAACTATCGGGAGTGGAAATAATGAGAGTATATTTGTTCGCATTCTCGTCTTTTCCGATTTGCTCGCCGAGGTCGGAGATAGTTCTGGTTTCGCCGTTGGTATATTCGATGCGAAGCGTCAGTTTATACTGATCGGCCGTCAGATCGAATACATCACGCGTGCCGTCCTCGTCATCCAACCAAAGCGTAGCTTGCACGTTCATACGGTTTTGCAGATCGCGCAACGTAGTGACGGGATAGACGTCTCCGTTCATGGTTACGGTTTCCCAACTTGCATATCGTTGAATCCCTGTGCCGTCGGGCGCTGTCGCACCCAGCGTGTCCGCCTTTTTGGAAAACAGCATCGTACTGCAACCCGTGAGCAAAACCGCACACATCAAGCACACGAACACAAACAAACTTTTCCGCAATGCTTTCATACCTCACTTCCTCTCCGTAGCACAAAATAGGATTTTTCGATGCGGGCAAAATCCGGCCACCCTACGCTCGTAAAATCCGACGACATTCACTCTCCGAATATCTACCCAATAACTAATGTATACATACTGATTATACAACACTGTGTGCAGTTTTGCAACAGTTTGGAAATATCTTTTCGCTAGAAATACGTGTAAATGACGACTTTTTTTCACTTTTCTATCACATTTCGGCATCGGTACATTCCGCACGCCCGTACCGCACGGCAAGCTCCCGCATTTCGGCGGCCAATGCGGCAGACGGTACAACCGCCAGACGGTAAGCCCAATTCCCGCTCGATACGCCGGGCGTATTCATGCGCGCCTCACTCCCCTGCCCGAGCCAATCCTGCATGGGAACGATAGCGGTTCGCACACGGGAACCGTAAAGCGCGCAAATCACGGCGCGGCGCACGGTCTTCTCGCGCGGGAGACGATCGCGCACACGTTTGCGCATATGCGGCGGCAAAGCCGTAAACCACCCCAGCGCGGTATCGTTGTCGTGCGTGCCGGTATATCCCACGGCATCGTACGTAAAATTACGCAACGCGTGGGCGTTATAACGCGCATCGCCGTCGAATCCGAACTGTACGACTTTCATGCCGGGAAATCCGCAATCCCGCACCAGCGCGCGTACCCCCTCGCTGTCCACACCGAGATCTTCGGCAATGATATTTTTGCGACCGAGCGCCGCTTCCACCGCATCGAAAAGCGATTTTCCGGGGCCTTGCCGCCACACACCTTCCCGCGCGTCGCGTCTGCCCGACGGCACGGCATAATAGCTTTCGAATCCGCGGAAGTGATCAATCCGAAGCACGTCGAAAAGCGAAAAAGCCCGACGGATGCGATCGATCCAAAAAGAATAGCCGTCCGCTTGCATTTGTTCCCAATTATACAGCGGATTGCCCCACAATTGGCCGTCGGCGGAAAAGTAGTCGGGCGGAACGCCCGCCACTTCGGTAGGTTTACCGTCCGCATCCACCGAAAACCGCGCAGGGTTCTCCCAGAAATCGGCGCTGTCATACGCCGCATAGATGGGAACGTCGCCGATGATGCGGATACCGCGGGAACGTGCGTACGCGGCAAGTCGCCGCCACTGCACGTCGAAAACGTATTGCGTAAACCGCACAAATTCCATCGCATGCGCATATGCGGCGGCGAACGAACGCACCTGCATGCTATCTATATGCCGATATTCTTGCGGCCATTCCCAATGCGGGCGCAATCCGAAATGTTCTTTGACGGCGCAAAACAGCGCATATGCATCCAACCAATAGGCATTTTCCCGACAGAATGCGGCATATCCCGTATCGCGCTCCCCTTCGAACCGTGCGAACGCCTTTCGCAGCGTCGTCTCGCGCTCGGCAAACAATTTGCCGTAGTCCGCCGTGGGCGTATCGCTACGCGCCTCCGCCGCTTCCCGCGCGGTAAGCAAACCTTCCCGCACAAGCGCATCCAAGTCGATGAAGTACGGATTGCCCGCAAAAGCCGACGGCGACTGATAGGGAGAATCCCCGTAAGCCGTGGGACCTATCGGCAAAATCTGCCAATACGTTTGGCCTGCGACATGCAAAAAATCGACAAAATCATACGCCGACTGTCCCAGATTGCCGATGCCGTACGACGACGGCAACGAAGAGATATGTAAAAGTACGCCGCAATCTTTGATTCGTTTGTTTTGTTTCATACTCCGCTTTCTATCCGAAAATGTTTTTCCCTCAAAAAGCGTAGCTGTGCAAAGGTTTTTGCACAGCTATCGCTTTTCGGCCGTCTACCCGCCGAACAGGGTATTGCATTACACGATTACAAAAGATGTACGGGAAGCGGATCGCCGACGGCATAGATCGCATTGCCGACTGCCGCGTTCGCTTTTTGCGGTTTTCCTTTCGCCGCAACTTTTTCCGCAACCTGTTTGGGAGCCGCTTGCGGTGCAGGCGTAACTGCGGCCGCCACCGTCTCGTCGGGCGCACCGATCACCGTCGCTTTCGCCACTCTGGCCAGGCTTCCTTTCCCTACTGCCATATTGTTTATCCTCCGTACGGAAATTACTTGAAATAACGATCGAGGAATCCTTGGAACGCTTTGCCGTGACGGGCTTCGTCGCGCGCCATTTCGTGCACGGTATCGTGAATGGCATCGAGATTGGCCGCCTTTGCCCGTTTGGCAAGATCGGTCTTGCCTGCGGTCGCACCGTTCTCGGCCTCTACGCGCATTTGAAGGTTCTTTTTGGTGGAATCGGTCACGACCTCGCCCAAAAGCTCGGCAAACTTAGCGGCATGCTCCGCTTCTTCGTAAGCGGCTTTTTCCCAATACAGTCCGATTTCCGGATATCCCTCGCGGAACGCCACACGCGCCATGGCAAGATACATACCCACCTCGCTGCACTCGCCGTTAAAGTTCATGCGCAGATCGTTTACGATATCCTCGGGCACGCCTTTGGCCACGCCCACTACGTGCTCCGCCGCCCAACTCATTGCGCCGCCTTGCTCCACAAACTTGGACGCGGGCGCTTTGCACTGCGGGCAATGTGCGGGAGGTTCGTTACCTTCGTGAACGTATCCGCAAACGGAACATACATACTTCTTCATACTGTTTTTCTCCTTTACTTTATGTTTTTTTTTGGATTGACTGATAAAAAACCGAAAGCCGTGCTTTGAGAGCGCTTCGTCGCTACGACCGTCTCTTTTGCGCACAATGGACGCATGTGCCGTATACTACCGTCTTGACGGAATCGACAACGTATCCTTCCCGCTCGAGTCGTTCCCGACAATCTCCGTATCCGTGCAAATCGCCGATACAACCGCATTCCCTGCACACGAAATGCGCATGCGGAGATACGTCGGCATCGAAGTGCAAGCTTCCCGCCTCGGTTTCGAGCGTAATCAAAAGTCCCGCCTCGCTCAGTTCCCGCAAGTTACGGTACACCGTTCCGAGACTTATGCCGGGAATTTTTTCACGCACTTTCCGATGCACCCATTCGGCATCGGGATGGCAGTGCACCGAACGCATCACGCCCAGAACCGCTTCTCTCCTGCTGCTGAAACGCACAAGACCTCCGTTAATAATAGGAATGATTACTATTTATAATATAACAAAGATATTGCCGCTTGTCAAGCACTTTCTCTTTTTTTGCATAGGATTTTTTACCAAAACCGACGCGATGCGGAACACATGCGCACATGCGCACATAGCATGGTACTATACGGAGGATAAAATTATGTGGAATCAATACGATAATCGGAACCAATCTTGTTGCCTTTGCAAATGCTGTCGTGAATGCAGAGAGCGTTGCGCACAGGAAAACGAATGCGAGTGCCGCAAGCGGGAAGAACATTGCGAGTGCGAGTGCCACAAGCGGGAAAACGAGTGCTGTAAGCACGACCACGACAACTGCTGTTGCAAACGGGAAAACCGTTGCGAATGCAAACGGCAGGAGTGCGAACCGCATTTTGTGAACCGTTGCGACTTCTGCTCGTGTCTGCGCAATCTCTTCTGCGGACGTTGCGGCTGCCGTCGTTAACCTTTCCTCACGAAAAAAAAACACGGGGCTATGCTCCGTGTTTTTTTATGCTTCCATCGGTGAGCAAGACAACTCTTCCGTCACAGTCGACACGCCGATTTTTTCGCCGCACCGCACGACCGTCTCTTTATCGGCGCGGGAATTGTCCCAAAATTCTCCGTCCAATACCATTCTGTCTTTTTGCACAAGCAATATCACGGTGGAGCCGCCAAACTCGAAGCGGCCTTTTTCCTCTCCCCGCTCGAACCGACCCTCTTTTCGGTCGTTGACGATCCGTCCCACCATCAACGCCCCCACTTCCACCTGCACGATATCTCCGAAATGATCGGTATGCAAAACGGTATACTCGCGGCAATTCTCGGTAAAAACGCGCCGCCGCTCGAGCGCGACCGGCTGAACGGTATGTAATTTCCCTTTAAGAAACGTATTGCCATCGGCCGTACCGCCGTCGCAAAAGAAGTACCTGTGATAATCGGTAACGGTCAGTCGGAAAACAAGCGCAACGCCGCCGTGGAACCGATCTGCCAGCGTTTCGTCACGCAACAGCGACGCCGTCGTATATTCGAAGCCTTTTACCGTAAACTTGCAATCCTCGTTTATACGGTATACGGAAAGTTTGGCGTCGCACGGAGAAACGAACGAACGGGGACACATATCGAACGGGCGCAGTTCGGGACGGATTCTGCGCGTAAAAAACGCGTTGAAACTACGATATTTCTCCGCAATATAGTCCTCCATGCGAATGTTGTTTTTGCGGATATACCGCTTGATTTTTCCGCGGGAGAGCCGACTGTCCAGATATGCGCCCGCCAAACGGGATACCCACCGCCGCGTGATAAGGCGCAACAAAAGCCCGCCGAAACGGTTGTAATACAAAAACCGTAACGACTTGGGGACTTTCGGTTTGTCTACGACCTCCCGCATTATATCGGTAAACGCGCCACGCAATAGCGAAGCGTGTGAATGTGCAAATAGAAATAGCGGAAAAGAACCAATCCGATGAGGATGGCAAACAAAATCACGATACAGATGGAAATACCGCGTATCCGCAATTTCGGCATACGAAACCGAACGACAAACAGCACGGCCGCCAACAAAAAGCATCCGGCCATGATAAGACAGGTAATCAAATGCCGATGAAACATAGTGGAGAACAGATAGAATACGGGAAGTGCAACCGCAATGCTCGTTACGGGCATTCCTTCAAACGAAGTGCGACCCCCCCCCGCGACTTCTTCGGTTCTCTTGAGTTCCGACACATTATAATATGCCAATCGGATAATCGCGCACATCACGTACACGCAGAACAGTACGATAAAGTACCACTTCTTCATTCCCATACCGAACCCGATGGCCACGGGCAAAATTCCGAACGCTACCAAATCGCACATGGAATCGATCTGCACGCCGAACGAAATGTCTTCCGACGAGCGGTTTTTGCGACTCTTGGCAACCATACCGTCGAACGTATCGCACAATCCCGAAATGAGCAGACACAGCACTCCCCATTCGGGCGTGAGTCGCATGGAAGAAATGCATATGCCCACCACGGCGGATATGGCCGAAAGATATGTAAGAATCACGCCGTAATGCCAGTATCCCACAATACGTTTGCTTTCGTTTTTCATCTCAGCTCCTCTCCTTCTCCCTCTTGCGGCATTTCCGTTTCCGCAACCGTCGGCTCCGAAAGATTTTCCGCCGCGGTCTCCCCCGACTCCGTTGCGGGCGCCGACGGATCGGATTTACTTCGGATGCCCAACGCATGATACACCAGCGTATACACGCCGCTTACCACAATACAGAAATAGTACGATATCAGACGCGAAACCATCATAGCGGAAAGAATAAATTCGGGAAGAAACCGAATTCGGTAAATATGCACGTACAGGTATTCGTAGGCGCCTACGCCGCCGGGAAGCGGCACAAAGTTGTATCCGAGCAGTACGAACGCCTGCATGGCAAACAAATCGACAAACGACACCGAAGGGTCCACCGCATAACAGATCAGACAAGGTATCAACGTCTGAGAAACACGTTGCAGAATATTGATCAACAGCGTTTCGACGAACAGCGCGGGATGCGATCGGAATACCCCTTTACTGGCGGCGAATTTCTCCACTTCGTCGGAAAGTTTTTTGCGCCACTTATCGGGATGTTTCGCAATCCTGATTTTGGCCAGCACCGTGATGAGTCCGTTCCCCACTTTGAGAACCGCTTTGTGACAGAAAATGCAAGCGACACACAATCCCAAAAGGAGCGTCTGCACCGACAGCCCGAGAATCACGAGTACCCGCGCAAAATTGCCGTCAAACTGCAAAAACATGCCGGGGCGAAGCGCAAACGCCGTAATGCCGATCACAATGACCGCCGCCGTATAGGCGATCAGGTTGAACACGAGCGTAAACCCTGCGACGCCTCCGCTCATCCCGTCACGCACCATATAATATGCCGAAGCGGGTTGTCCGCCGCTGGCCGACGGCGTAATGGCCGAATAATACACGTCGGCCGTCGAGTACGCCACCGACGAAGTGAATTTTCCCCGATGCCCGAGTCTGCGCGACACCAGATGAATACTGATTCCCTCGAAAAGAATAAACAGAACCATACACCCGAAGGCCGCAACGATCAGCCAAACGTTGGCGCCCGAAAGAAACTCCGCAATATTCCGGAAATTCAACTCGTCGCGATAGCTGACCAAAAGAACCGTTAACGTAATTCCTACGAGAACGACGAGGAAGAGGATATTCAGGATTTGTTTTTTTGCCCGTCCGGACAATTTCTTCCTCATTATGTTTCTCTCCGCAATTTGCCACCTATGGAGGCGTACCTATAGTATACCCCATGAATTCTATCCGCGCAAAACGTTTTTCGCCGCTCCGCATGTCGCGGGTTGCCTACTCTTGTCGATTGCAGAATTTATCATAGCACGGATTTCGTCAAAGTGTCAATACGCCCGTACGCGCCGACGGCGTTTTTAATGGTTTTCTAATAAACACGGAAAAAGCATCCGCAGACGCTTCGATCGACGGAATCCTTCGCCCAAAGCGGCAGACGGTCGGCAAAAATCACAACTCCAGATACTCGTCGTACGTCATATCCCGATCGAGAATTTTCTTTCCGCCCTCGATCTCTATAATGCGGTTTGCCACGGTGGATATGATTTCTTCGTCGTGCGTTACAAACAGCATTCCGCCTTTGAAATTGGTCATACCCTTATTGAGCGCGGTGATGCTCTCGAGATCAAGGTGGTTGGTCGGTTCGTCAAACACCAAAAAGTTAGCGCCCAAAAGCATCATCCGCGCCAACATGCAACGCACTTTTTCCCCACCGGAAATTACCTTTGCCTTTTTGAGCGCTTCCTGGCCCGAGAACAACATGCGCCCCAGCCAACCGCGCAAATATTCTTCGTAGTGATCTTTACTGTACTGACTGAGCCAATCCACAAGACTGAGATCGCACCCGTCGAAATAGTTATCGTAATTCTGCGGCAAATACGCCGTGGTGATCGTCTGTCCCCACTTGAAGTAGCCCGCGTCGGGTTGCTCGATTCCCATCAACACGTCGAAAAGCATACTCATGCATAAGCCGGAAGAACAAAGAAAGCCGATCTTGTCGTCGCGTTTGAGTTTGAAAGAAATATTTTCGAAAAATCCTTTTTTGGTCAATCCTTCCACTTCGAGAATTTCGTTGCCGATTTCCCGCTCGTATTTGAAGTCGATATACGGATATCTGCGCGACGACGGCTTGATATCTTCCAATTTGATTTTTTCCAATTCGCGTTTCCGACT
>CAMUPJ010000042.1 GCA_947090725.1 uncultured Clostridia bacterium | reverse complement strand
TCGCCAGTTTGTTGTGAAGCTTGGTGATCTCGGTACGCATCTGCACGCGCAATTTTGCATCGAGGTTGGAGAGCGGTTCGTCCAACAAGAACACTTTGGGTTCGCGGACGATGGCACGACCGAGCGCGACACGTTGGCGCTGACCGCCCGAAAGCGCTTTGGGCTTACGGGACAAAAGTTGCTTGATGCCGAGGATTTCGGCGGCTTCCTGCACGCGTTGATCGATTTCCTTCGCGGGCATCTTACGGAGACGAAGGCCGAAAGCCATATTGTCGTACACCGTCATATGCGGGTACAGCGCGTAGTTCTGGAACACCATCGCGATGTCGCGGTCTTTGGGTTCCACGTCGTTCACGAGTTTGCCGTCGATATACAGCTCGCCTGCCGAGATTTCCTCGAGACCGGCGACCATACGCAGCGTGGTAGACTTACCGCAACCGGACGGGCCTACGAATACAATAAATTCTTTGTCGTCGATTTCCAGATTGAAGTCGCTTACCGCCTTTACTCCACCCTGATAAATCTTGTAGATGTGTCTTAACGACAGACTAGCCATTTTCATCCCTCCACATACGAAATTTTCGGTCTTGCGACCAATTTTTGACGATATTATTATACTATGGTTTGCCGACAAATATCAACTACATAATGAACAAAAAAAACCGATGCAATTATAAGAAATGCACAAAGTCCGCCTTGCAACCACAAGACGGACTTTACGGTCGAAACACTACTTTTTCAGTTGCTTGAGCATATCTAACATAGTCTGTTGCTGAATCTGCTGATTGCGCTCTCTGTCGAGTGCGTACGCCACGCAATCGGCGGCGAATTTGATCAGATAATACACGAGCACCGCGGCTACCGAAGAGGCCGCCGACACAACGGGAAACAGCCAATAATATGCCGTACGGAATCCGACAATGACCGCCGCTACGTTGCCGCCCACCGCAATCACCAACGGCAACAACACCGAAAGTTTGTTGAGCAACCAGCCGAGCGCCTTGATCATCGTGAATTTGGTACGAAGTTCGCGGTAACAATCGGTGTCCATGCTCTCGAACAGAATCTCCTGTTGCCGAATGCGCAACAACAACGCCCGACGATCCAAAGCGTAACAATGCGACAGATACCACATGAGCAGAAATCCTAGCCCCGTGGCGCCCGCACCGCCGCCGAACACGATCAACGCACGTTGCCACCCGTCCATCACAAACATTACGGTAGATACCGCCAACACGATCAGCGCCAAAAATACGGTGTAGCTCACTTTATGCAATACATATTTGAATGCATCCAAAAAGCGAACGCCGCCTACGTATTCCGATATCGCCACGTCCAGATTGGTCTTGGGGCGTTTGTCGCGACAAATTTCCACTTCCGGACTGGTAATCTTGATACGCTCGTCGTCGATGGTCTGATTGACTGCCGCAAGTACTTTTTCTCTCGCCCGCGCCTCTTTGCTTTCCGCGCAGATCTCGTTTTCGTTCTCTTTTCCTTTCGCCACCTTGCTACCCTCCGTTTCGGTATCGCCGTGCGCCGCTGTCATAGCGGCGATTTGCTCCGTTTCTTGCTGCTCTTCGGTATTCGGGTTTTCCGATTCTTGCGCAGCGGGTTCGGCCGCTTCTTCGGCCGCCGCTTCTTCGGAAGCTTCCGATTGCTCCGTTACTTTTCCATCCGCATCGTCCGCTTCCGCCGCTTTTGGCGGTCCTTCCCACGCTTCCGCCGGTGCTTCTTCCGCTGCCGCCGGTGCTTCTTCCGCTTCCGTCGGTGCTTCTTCCGCTTCCGTCGCGTACGTTACGGCCGTCTCCGACGAAACGGACGTTTCGTTTCCGTCGGTTTGCGGCGTCTGCTCCATCGTTGCGGATACCTGCTCGGGTTGCGTTCCGTCTTCGTCCAACACGCCGTCTATCTCCAACGTGTCGAGAATTCCCTGAATGCGCGTCCGCAATATCTTTTGTTGTTCCGCCGCTTCCGCCTTGATCTTATCCAGCTGTTTTTGCGCACGGGCGGAACCGGCATTCTTTTTCTGCTGCTTTTTGGTAAGCTCCGGATCGGATGCCGTCGGGGAAAGCGGCACTGCTTCTTCTTCCTCTTCTTCCGAAACGTCTTCCCACGCTACCTGTTCTCCCTTGGCGGCCGCGCGCTTTTCCTTCCGAAGTTGTCGCCGCCGCACATTGCTGAGCACCCGTTTATCGTCTTCGGTGGGCGCCAGTACCAATCCGAGTTGCGCTTCGTCCAAAGCCGCCACCTTACGGCTCTTTTTCTGTAGCGCAAGTTCCCTTTCGATTTCTTTCAGGTCGTCGGGCGGAATATCGTCGAAAGGCAGGCCGACGGTCTCGTCGGGCGGCACGTCGGTTGCGGACGTTTGCCCCGCCGACTGCTTCCGCTCGAGATAACCGTCGTGACAAAATTTGCACACTTTCATCACGGCGCCGTTTTCTTCGATACGGTAACTGTCGTCGGCAAATCCGCACAACTCGCATACGCCTTTCGTTGCCACTTCCGCTCCCTGCTCCTTCCGATTTTTCCTCATTATATCATTTTCCTTCCCTTGCGTCAAATCAAAAAACGGGTCCCGTACAATATTTTTCCGTTTCGTATCCGCGCTTGAAAGCTCCGAAGATTTTTCGCGGCTCTCTGCCAAAAACACCGACAAAACGCTTGCATAATTATTCATAACAATGTATAATTATGTGCAGTTCCATACGGAGGACAACATATGATACGCGTAGCGATCATCGGAGCCAACGGCTACACCGGCTTCGAACTGATGAAACTCATCGAAAATCATCCGAACATGACCCTTACGGCGGCCGTATCCCGGTCGCTGGCCGGCAAAAAGATTGCCGAAATATATCCGCCGCTTGGGTTCGCGTACGGAGATTTTCCCTTTACGGAAGCCGATGCGGATAAAATAGCGCAAGTAGCGGACGTAGTGTTTACCGCGCTTCCCCATGCCGCCAGTGCGCAAATCGGAGGCGAACTGCACGACAAAGGGGTGAAAGTAATTGATTTATCGGCCGATTTCCGTTATAATGATATAGATTTATACGAGCAAACCTACGGTGTGACGCACCCGCGCAAAGATCTGAATGCGCAAGCCGTCTACGGACTGTGCGAAATCAACCGCGCGCAAATCCGCAACGCATCCGTGATCGGGAATCCCGGTTGCTACACCACCTGCTCCATTCTGCCGTTGCATCCCCTGCTCCGTGCGGGCGTCGTTTCCGACAAAGGCATTATTATCGATGCGGCCAGCGGCATCACGGGCGCGGGACGCAAAGCCGACGTCGCTTACAATTTCTGCGAAACGGACGAAAACTTCAAAGCGTACGGCGTGACGACGCATCGACACACCACCGAAATCGAAGAAAAACTGAGCTTCGGCAGCGAGAGAATTTCGATTAGCTTTACCCCGCATCTATTGCCTATTAAACGGGGAATTTTGGCAACGATCTACGCGTCGCTTATGCCCGGCGTACAAGCCGCGGATATAGACGCCGCTTATAAAGTATATGCCCGCGAACCCTTCGCAATCGCTTTGGGAGAAGGAAATCTTCCGGAAATCAAGTGGGTGGCAGGCAGTAACGTTTGCGCTTTCGGCTACAAGATCGATACCAAAAACGGTAGAATTATCATCGTGTCGGCGATCGACAACCTTATCAAAGGCGCATCGGGGCAAGCGATACAAAACTGCAATCTTCTTTTCGGGCGTCCCGAAGACGAAGGCTTACCCCGCATCGGAAATTATCTGTAATACAGGCGGCGAGCGTCGCAAACAAAAAGGACTATATGGAAACAAAACAAACGGAACTGATAGAACGCGCCAAAATCATTACGGAGGCGCTTCCCTACATATCGCGATACCGCGGCAAAACCGTCGTCATCAAATACGGCGGCAACGCCATGAACGATCCTTCGATCATCAAAACGATTATGCAAGACGTGGCCACGCTGAAAATCGTGGGCGTACATCCTTTGCTGGTACACGGCGGCGGTCCGGAAATCAATACGCTACTCAAGCGGCTGAATATTTCGTCGCGCTTCGAAAACGGTCTGCGTATCACCGATGCGGCTACGATGGAAGTCGTGCAGATGGCGCTCGGTAAACTCAACAAAAATATTGCCGCCGCGTTGTGCACATTGGGCGTCAATGCGGTGGGCGTCAGCGGACAGGACGACGGACTGATCCGTGTGGAAAAATACACCGACGGCACTTCTACCGATTACGGCTATGTGGGTAAGATTACCGATATCAACTGCGGGATCATCCGTGAGTTATCCGACAAAGGATATATTCCCGTCATCGCAACGGTGGGCGCCGATCGGGACGGTCGGGCTTACAACGTAAATGCCGACACGGCGGCCGGCGCCATCGGTGGCGCCGTACAGGCCGAAAAACTCTTATACCTGACCGACGTAGACGGCGTGCGCGAGAACGAAAACGATCCCGCCTCCCTTATTCCCGAAATCACGGTAAGCGGCCTGCGCGCCATGATTGCCGACGGACGGATCCGCGGCGGCATGGTTCCCAAAGCGCAATCGTGCATACAAGCCATCGAATGCGGCGTAAACAACGTACTCATTCTCAACGGCACCATTCCCCATTCCATTCTGCTCGAACTGTTCACCCATTCGGGCGTGGGCACCATGGTTGTTCCCGACAAAAAAAACAAAGCGTAAACTTACGAGAGGTAAATATGGATTTTCGAGAGATCAAAGAAGCGGACGCAAAAAACTATATGACGGTGTTTTCGCGCCAAAATCTCTGTTTTACCCACGGCAAAGGCAGTAAACTGTATGATACGGCGGGCAACGAATATATCGACATGGGCGCGGGCATTGCCGTGAACTGTCTCGGCCACGACGATCCCGAACTCACGGCGGCAATCTGCGAACAGGCCCACAAGCTGATACACGTCTCCAATCTGTATTACAATATTCCGCAGGCACAGCTCTGCGAAAAATTGTTGGACGGGACTATTTTCGACCGCATGTTTTTGTGCAACAGCGGCGCGGAAGCCAACGAAGCCGCCATTAAACTGATCCGCAAATATTTCTATAACCGCGGCGAAACCCGCACCGAAATCATTACGGCGAAAAATTCGTTCCACGGGCGCACCCTCGCCACGGTAACGGCAACCGGCCAGGAAAAATACTCCAAGCCCTATGCCCCGTTGCCGTCGGGATTCACCCATGTGCCGTACAACGATTTCGGGGCGCTCAAAGAAGCCGTAAACGACAAGACGGCCGCACTCATACTGGAAGTCATTCAGGGCGAGAGCGGCGTGCTCCCCGCCGACTACGACTACATTGTAAACGCGTATGCGCTTTGCCGAAGCAGAGGGATTCTTTTCGTCGTGGACGAAGTGCAAACCGGCATGGGGCGCACCGGCAAAATGTTTGCGTTCGAACACTACGGAATCCAACCGGACATTATCACCTTGGCCAAAGGGCTGGGCGGCGGCGTGCCCATCGGTGCGCTTTTGGCGCGCGGCGAAGCGGCAGGCGCTTTTGCCCCGGGCGACCACGGATCCACATTCGGCGGCAACCCTCTCGCCTGTGCCGCGGCTTGCGTCGTGGTAGACCGTCTCAAAAACGGTTTATTGCGGGAAGTGGAACAAAAAGGAGAATATCTCCTAAGTAAACTCAGCAAACTGCGCAAATTCAATTTCATAAACGATATACGCGGAAAAGGATTGCTCGTAGGGGTAAGTCTGGGCGACAAACTGACCAATACGGAAATCGTAGGCAAAATGGCAACCAACGGCGTGCTGCTCATCACCGCGGGACACAATACCCTGCGTTTGGCGCCTGCCTACACGATTTCCTATGAAGAAATCGATATCGCGTGCGACAAACTCATGGATTTATTTGCCCGCACCAACGTATAAATAAGTAAAAAGAATTGACCCGCCGCCCGTTTCATGCTATACTTTTGCGGTCGGAGCGGTCTTTTCCGCATTGCACATCACGAATATAACGGTCCCCGACCGAGGAGAAAGTAGTATAATGGATATCAGTTCTTACAAACCGAAAAAAAGCATCAACAACAAACACATGCTCACGCTCAAGGATTATTCGGCCAACGAAATCTACGAGATCATCAATATGGCGATTGCGCTCAAGCAAAAACAACGCGCAGGCAAGAAGCACGAATACCTCAAAGGCAAAACGCTCGCCATGATTTTTTCCAAATCCAGCACCCGCACGCGCGTTTCCTTCGAACAAGGCATCAAACAGCTCGGCGGCACGGCGCTTGTGTTGCAACAAGGCGACATCCAGCTCGGCCGCGGCGAAACGGTACACGATACCGCACTGGTACTCAACCGTTACGGTATCGACGGCATCATGATCCGCACGTATTTACAATCGGATATAGAAGAACTCGCCAAATACAGCAATTGTCCTGTCATCAACGGATTGACGGACGACTACCACCCTTGCCAGGTGTTGGCCGATCTCATGACGGTCTACGAACATTTCGGCAAGCTCGAAGGGCTTAAAATGACGTATTTCGGCGACGGCAACAACATGGCGAACTCGCTGATGATCGGCGGCGCCAAAGTCGGCATGCACGTGACGGTTTGCGCCCCCGAAGGATATCAGCCGAGCGAGGCAATGGTCAAGACGGCGGCGCAGTTCGGCAAAGTTACCGTGACAAGCGACGTAAACGCGGCGATACAAAATTGCGACGTGATCTATACCGACGTGTTCTTCTCGATGGGACAGGAAAAGTCCCCCGAAAAAGTCAACGCCCTGATGCCCTATCAGGTCAACGAGGAACTGATGGCAAAAGCGGCCAAAAACGCGGTATTTATGCACTGTCTCCCCGCCCACCGCGGCGAAGAAGTCACGACGGGCGTTATCGACGGAGCGCAAAGCATCGTATTCGAAGAAGCCGAAAACCGTCTGCATGCCCAAAAAGCCGTCATGTACCTGCTTATGAAAAAGAGATAATCGCATACAATCCATGTTACACTTCAGACAAGCGCGGCACGAAGACGCCGGCACAATCAACAAAGTCACACACAAAGCCTTTAAGCTGTACGCCGACGAACTTCGGCCGGGAAGCCGCGTGAAAGCATTGGAAGAAACCGATGCGACGGTGTGTGAAGATATAAAGCGCTATTACGTATTGGTAGCGGAAGACGACGAACACGGCATTGTGGGAAGCATTCGCGTCAAAAAACTGAGCGATACGCTTGCCTATGTGTTCCGCTTCGGCGTAAACCCCTCCATTCGCAACGCGGGCGTGGGAAGCGGACTGCTACAAGCCGCCATCGATTATTGCACCGAACAGGGATATACGGCCATTACGCTACACACGAACGCCAAATATTACAAACTCGCCCGCTATTATTACGGCAAGCAATTCTACGTACATTCCACCTCCACCGAAAAAGGTTACATCCGCGCGCTCTTCGTCAAAGAACTGCAAGCGAAACCGTTTGATATCTCCCCCGCATACAAAGAATAATACCAAAACGGGCGTCACAAATCCTTGTGACGCCCGTTGTTGTCTTTTGCCTCAATCGGAAGGTCGTAAACGCCCGCATACGGCGTTTCAACGCACTTTTTTTATGCACGTAACGCTTGAGAAAGAAAAGCGTATCCCTTTAACGGTAACAAAAACGAATCTTTTTCCGTTGCTTGCCGAATGCGCTCTTTTCAAACTTTTTCAGCTTCTTGGGCATCGTCACGCTCGTAATATTCTCGACAGCCGCAAAAGCATCGTGCGCAATCGACGTGACCCAATCGGGAATTACGATATCGCCGCCTGCGCCGCGATAGCCGACGATGGTCATACCGCTTAACCGAAAGTCGATCGCCTGCTCTGCTTGTTGTTGCGACACAGGTTGGGGCGCGACGGCATTTTTGATCGCGCCCGCCGCTTTCCGCCGCACCGAATGGAGTGCCGCTCCCACTTCTTTCACCGCTTTCTGCGCGGCAGTACATACCGATCCCACCGCCTGCGATACGATATTCCCCAGTCCCGTAGCCGGTTGTTCCGTTGCCGCAACCCGTTGTATCTCCGTCCGCACATGCGTGCGCACAAATTCTTCGATTCTGCTCATCGCATCCATAGACAGCGCGTGGATGCCTTGTATCTTTCCCTCGCGCCCCGGTAATCTCTCTACGGGCGCGTTTGCATATACGACGGTAATTGCGTCGCTTGCTTTCTCCCCGCCGCGCATGAGCTCTAGAAAACGCGTGTACTCGTTTTTGACCCACGGCGTTTGCAGATACTCGGCGTCGGAGCACACGACAAGCATACACTTCGAAACCGTAAGGGCATAGAGAATAAGCGCTTCGTAATCGGCGCCCGTAAGCATTTGCACGTCGCGCTCGGAAAAAAACGGCTTATACCCCTTATCCCGCAAATAGTAATAGATATCGTTGGCACGGTTGCAATCGGCTGTCTTTTGCGTTTCCGCTCCGATTTCGGTTACTTTCGCACAGAGAAAGCAGTCATACGTGCGCCCCTCGTTTCTGCGCCTAAGAAATTCGCTCCGTATGTAATCGATCTCTTTCCCGCGGCGAGCGTACTGCTCTTTTTGCTCCGGCGTAGCCAGCGATACGGCGCGCAGATAGTTCCGATTCTGTACAAACGGCGTATCGGTAACTTCGTGACAAATGGGCTGCAAACGATTGCCCACCAAGTCTTTGACGTATTGCACCTTACATTGGGCGAGCGCCATTCCCCAATACGCTTCCGGCTCGCGATCGTCGCACTGCGCCGCTTTGGAAAACGCCGTATACGCCTTATCGAAATCGCAAGCATCCGACTCGTGTTCCCCTATACGGAGATAATCGAGCGCCTGCCGATCGGTCTCCTTTTTCGGCAGAGTGAAAACGCTACGGCAGTAAATACATTCGATCACGCCGTCTTTTGCCGCATTCATATCCAGCGGCGCTTTGCAATTTTTACAGAAAAGTTCCGTCATCGTTTTCGCCTCATTTTCTTCGGAAACGCTCACAACGACTCGTCGAGACTGTACCCGAAAGAATCGGCAAACGTATCGAGAAAATACGCGACGGCAGGCACCGCCTGTGCACGCAGATTTTTTTCGATGGTCGCATACGCCATGCGGAACTCATGATTTCCCGCCGCCAATTCTTCTTTGCATTTTATGAGTGCGGCAATCTTATCCGCATATTTCACATAAGCGTATTCCGGCGCCGATCGATCGGGCGAAACCAACGTTCCGAACGTATGGCGCAGTTCTTCAGGCAGAAAAGCAATCAGTTTCTGCTCGGCTTTCCGCTCGATCTCTTTATACGAGGTGCGGATTTCTTCGCCGTAATATTTGACGGGCGTAGGCAAATCGCCGGTAAAAACTTCCGCCGCCTCGTGGTACAAGGCGAGTACTGCCGCATTGTGGGCATCCAACGATTCCCCGTATAACTCGTTCGCTATTACGCACAGAGCATGGGCGACGAGCGCCGTCATATAACTGTGTTCCGCCACGTTCTCTTTGCGCGTATTGCGCATGAGACTCCAGCGGTCGATATACCGCAAACGCCCTATAAGCGAAAAGAATTTATCGTCCATACAGACTTATTCCACTGTGATCTTTTTAGCGCGAGCCAACGTCTTTTTGGCGACAGCCATTACGTTTTCGGCAGTAAAACCGTAAATTTCAAAGAGCTTTTCGGCGGGCGCGCTCGATCCGAACGTATCCATGCACACATAGCCTCCGTCGAGTCCCACGTATTTGCCCCAAGGCGCCGAGCACGCCGCTTCGATCGCCACACGGGCGCGGCACTTGGGCGGAAGCACGTAATCGCGGTATTTCTGCGTCTGCTTTTCAAAAAGCTCCATGCACGGCATACTCACAACGCGAACATTGGGATTGCCGAGCGCCTTTTTGGTTTTGAGCGCAAGCTCCACTTCACTGCCGCTCGCCATCAGAATCAATTCGGGAATTTCGCTCTGACTGTCGTCGGCAATATAAGCGCCGTACAATGCGTCCTCGCCGCTTCCCTCAAACGGCGTGAGATTCTGGCGCGAACACACGATACAGGTGGGGCCTTTGCCGGTGATGGCGCTCACGTACGCCGCCGCGGTTTCTCTGCCGTCGGCGGGACGGAAGACCTTCAGATTGGGAATACTGCGCAACCCCGCCAATTGCTCGACGGGTTGATGCGTGGGACCGTCTTCTCCCACCCCGATGGAATCGTGCGTGAGCACGTAGGTCATATTCAGATCCATCAGCGCCGACATACGCATCGCGTTTTTCATATAATCGGAAAAGACGAAGAAGGTACCGCAGAACACATTGAATCCGCCGTGAAGCGTAAGTCCGTTGCAGATTGCCGCCATGGCATGCTCACGGATACCGAAATGCAGATTGCGTCCCGTGCGGTCTTCGGCGCTATAGTCGCCTTTTCCTTTCAGATACGTTTTGTTGCTGGGCGCAAGGTCGGCGCTGCCGCCCACAAAGTTGGGCAAAAGTTCCGCCAACTTATTGAGTATGATTCCCGAGGTATTGCGCGTCGCGTCGGGTTTTTCGGAAAAGAGTTCGTACAGCGGCGCCAAATCGTCTTCGGAAGGATTTTTGCCGCGGATAAACCGATTGAATTCTTCGTATTCGTCGGGATAGGCCGCCTTGTATGCCTTGACGGTTTTGTTCCATTCCGCTTCCGATTTGTTGAGACTTTCGATAATCTCGGCATAGTGACGGGTCACGTCGCCCGGCACCTCGAACGGCTTGGTGTTAAATCCGAATTTCTTTTTGGTTTCTTTCAGTGCCTCATCCCCCAAAGGCGCACCGTGACAATCGGCGCTTCCCGCTTTGGGAGAACCGTAACCGATGGTCGTTTTTACGATAATCAAGCTGGGGCGACGCTTGTCCGCTTTCGCCAGCGTGATCGCGGCATCGATCGCTTCGATATCTTCTCCGTTTTCCACCCGAAGCACTTGCCACCCCTGCGCTTCGTGACGGCGCGCCACGTCGTCGCGGAAGGTGATATTTATATTGCCTTCGATGGAAATGTCATTGCTGTCATACAACACGATCAGCTTGCCCAGTCCCCACGTGCCGGCAAGCGACGCCGCTTCATATTCGATGCCTTCTTCCATGCACCCGTCGCCGCACAAGGCATAGGTATAATGATCCACGAGGCGCAGACCGTCTTTGTTGAAGCGAGCGGCCAACATATCTTCCGCCAACGCGAACCCTACGGCATTAGCAATACCCTGTCCGAGCGGACCGGTACTGGTCTCCACGCCCGGCGTGCGATCGATTTCGGGATGCCCGGGCGTCTTACTGCCGAGCGCGCGGAACTGCATGAGGTCTTCTTTGGTAAGTCCGTATCCCAGCAGATGCAACAAGCTGTACAAAAGCGCCGAACCGTGTCCCGCACTGAGAACAAAACGATCCCGATTGAAAAACGCGGGATTCTTCGGGCAATGGTTCATCTGCCGCGTAAAGAGCGTATAGGCCATAGGTGCCGCACCGAGCGGAAGCCCGGGATGCCCGCTGTTTGCCCGCTGAATAGCCTCGGCGGACAATACGCGTATTGCGTTGATTGCGTTCTGCGTGGTTTTATCCATAAAAAATACTCCTTCTGTTCGCTCTGCAACGATATTTTTTCAAAGCGAATTTTTACAAATGCATTATAACATTTTTCGCGCTTTTTTGGCAAGTCTTTCGCGCCGCATAGCGCGGTTATCTTCCGTCAGATATCGGCGACGATTTTCAGCTCGGTCACGTCCACGCCCGAAAAAGAAGAGAGGAACGCATAGAGAAAACGGGCAATGCGCGCGGTGCCGCCGAAACGGTCGCTCTCTATATTGACCACCATCACGGGATCGTGTACGCTCATGCGCGCCAAAAACCAACCGCCGGCGTAATCGAGATTGGCGCGCACCCCCTCGTAATTGTCGGTTGCAAGCCGCACCGTCTCTTGATCGGTGCACAGCTCGGTGAGCTTGCCGATGAGCATCTGCCCGTACTCCGCCCAATCGGACACGAGGAATTTGATGCGGATTTCGCGCTCTTCTTTGGGCACCTCGAGATCGGCAATCAGACTTTTGAGATCAAGCCCCATTTTGCGGAGTTGCGACATGCGTACGAGCAGTCGCGTGACAAGATACGCCCCGTCGTCGAGAAAATAGTTTTCGCGGAACGCCGCATGTCCGCTGGTCTCCATCGCAAGCGGCGCGTTTTTCCCTTCTCTATTGAGTCGCATAGCTTCGTCGATTACGTTGCGGTATCCGCGCTTGAAGCGATGATGCACGCCGCCCCGCCGCGTAATATAGCGGGAAAGTCCGTCACTGGTTACGCTGTCGGTCACAATACACGCGCCGGGATTTTCTCCCAGCACAATATCGGACGCCAACGCAATCAGGCGGTTGCGATTGATTTCGGTGCCGTCGGCGCTGACCACCGCCGCACGGTCCACGTCGGTATCGAAAATAATGCCGAGATCGGCGTTCGCTTCCTGCACGCATCGGCTGATACTTTTCATCGCCTCTTTGTCTTCGGGATTGGGGATATGGTTGGGAAACCGTCCGTCCGGCTCGAGAAATTGCGAACCCGTAGTAGAAGCGCCCAACGGCTTCAAGACCCGTTCGGCATAGAAGCCGCCCGCGCCGTTGCCGGCGTCCACTACGATGCGAAGTCCCGTCAGCGGCCAATCGCTCCCCGTGCCGCGACGCACGAAGTCGATCAGATGATTGCAGTACAACTGCATGAAGTCGCGGGTATAGCTGCGCGACGACGTACTTTTGCGGCACTTCCCCTCTTCCGCCAGCGAAAGAATCTCCGAAATATCGGCACCGCTCAATCCGCCCGCTTTGGTAAAAAATTTGAGGCCGTTCATCCGCGACGGCATATGGCTGGCCGTAACCATGACACTGCCGTCGGCATTGGTATCTTCAAACCGCGTCATCATAAACATGGCGGGCGTAGAAGCCAATCCGCACATATAAATCTGCACACCCGCGCTCTTGAGTGCTTCCACGACGGCCGCCGTGATGTGTTCGGCCGAGATGCGGGAATCGTGTCCCACGGCGATTTTCAGATCGGGTTTGGCGGACTTATCGGCCAACCATACCACGTAAGCCCCCACAATGGCGCGCACTGCCTCGTCGGTCAGTTGTATTTCTTCTTCCGTACCGCTCGCCACGCCGCGCACGTCGGTTCCGCTTTTCAGTTTCTTCAGCTCCATAGGATTTTTTACTCCTTATAATTTTCTTGGCGCT
>CAMUPJ010000041.1 GCA_947090725.1 uncultured Clostridia bacterium | reverse complement strand
AAAAAACCTAAAACTATTCTCACAAAAGGAGTTCGTTTTAGGTTTGGACTGGTGGGCAATACAGGGTTCGAACCTGTGACTTCTACCATGTGAAGGTAGCACTCTCCCGCTGAGTTAATTGCCCACAGCTTTAGTATTATAGCATGCGCGCATGTGTTTGTCAAATTTTTTGCCGCAAAATTTTTGACGGAATCGTTGCGGTAGTGTAGAATATAGGTGTATACGAAAATTCGAAATAGGAGGAGTATATGAAGACGATCAGAGTGACGCAGAATGCAAGCGGGAAATTTCCGCCCGATACGGTGAGGTTGTCGGTGGAAATAAGCGCCCAACACAAAAAGAGCGGCGAGGCGGCCAAACTGTGGCAGGAAAAGCGATCCGGACTGTTGGCATCGCTTTCTGCGGCGGGCGTAAAAGAGGGAGAAGTGACCACGCACGGCACGGGTGTGTCTTGTACGCGGCAGGACGGCAAGACGGTGTTTTACGCGCACGGCGACTGTTCGCTTTCGCTGAAGATTTCCGACGAACGGATGAGCGACATTACCGACGCGTTGGAGAAAGGGAATGTGGCGTGGCGGCAGCAGTACGTGCTTGCCGACAATACCCATCGTGCTTCGCTCATAGCGCAGGCAGTGGCGGCGGCCAAAGAAGACGCGCTTTCCATCGCGGCGGCGGCAGGCGTGCGTCTCGGCAACTTGACGCATGTGGAATACGCCGCTCCTTACGGCGGCGGGGCGCGGGTAATGCGTGCCATGGCAAATGCGGAGACGATCGGCGTTCGTCCCGAAGAAGTGGAGTTGTCCGAAGGCGTGACGTGCGAATGGGAAATTGTATGAAAACGCTTGACGACGCGGGGGGGGGTAGTATACTGATTCTATGAAAGAAGAGGAAAGGCAAACGGATCACGAGAATATCATCGAAATCAGCGGACTGGATAAATCGTTCGGCGACGTACACGCGGTGCGCGATCTGAGCTTTCGGGTAAAGAAGGGCGAATTGTTTGCTTTTCTCGGCGTAAACGGCGCGGGGAAAAGCACGACGATTTCCATTCTGTGCGGACAGCTTCCCAAAGACGCCGGTACGGTGAGGATCGACGGCATGAATATAGAGACGCATCCCGACGCCGTGCGGAGAGAATTGGGCGTTGTGTTCCAATCGTCGTGTCTGGACAAATCGCTTTCGGTGCGCGACAATCTGGAGAGCAGAGCGGCCTTGTACGGAATCTTCGGAAAAGAATTTTCCGCGCGGTTAAATGAATTGCGTGCGCTTCTCGATTTAGAGGACTTATTGCGCCGTCCGTTGGGAAAACTTTCGGGCGGACAACGTCGGCGCATCGATATTGCCCGCGCGCTGTTTCACCGCCCCAAAATTCTCGTATTGGACGAGCCGACGACGGGACTCGATCCGCAAACGCGCAAAACAATCTGGCGGGTGGTGGAAAACTTGCGCCGCGAAGAGGGGATTACGGTTTTTCTTACCACGCACTATATGGAAGAAGCCGCCGACGCCGATTACGTGCTCATATTGGACGGCGGGCGCGCCACGGCGGAGGGAACGCCGCGGGCGTTGAAAAACCGCTACACGGGGGATTTTATCACACTGTACGGCGTTACCCAAGAACAGATTTCCGCAATGGGCGTTACGGTGGAAAAAGCGGGAGAGGCATATCGAATCGCGGTACCCGATACGGCGGCGGCCACGCAGCTGATTACGCGGTTTCCTGAAGTCTTTACCGATTACGAAGTGGTAAAGGGGAAAATGGACGACGTGTTTTTGGCGGTGACGGGGATCCGCTCGACGGAGGAAACGAAATGAAAACGCTGGGCGCGCTCATAAAGCGCAATATCAAACTGTTCTTTAAGGATAAAGCATTGTTTTTTGCGTCGCTCATTACGCCGCTTATTTTGCTGGTATTGTATTCTACGTTTTTAGCAAAAGTGTATTGGCAATCGTTCGAGCAACTTATGCCGCAGGGAGCGCCTGCGCGGCTGATACGCGCGGCGGTGGGCGGGCAACTGTTTTCCTCCCTTTTGGCGGTGTGCAGTGTGACGGTCGCCTTTTGTTCCAATATGCTGATGGTGGCCGATAAAGTAACGGGTGCGCGCAGTGATCTGACAATGGCGCCGGTGCGGCGCAGTGTGCTGGCGCTCGGGTACTATATTGCGACCGTCGTTTCCACGTTGATCGTGTGCTATGTGGCTACCGGAGCATGTCTTATCTATATCGCGTGCATGGGTTGGTATATGCGGGTTGCCGATATCTTTTTTGTGCTGCTCGACGTATTGTTGCTGGGGCTTTTCGGTACGGCGCTGTCGTCGATTATCAATTTCTTTTTGTCGTCGCAAGGGCAGATTTCGGCAGTGGGCGCCATCGTCAGTTCGGGATACGGATTTATTTGCGGGGCGTATATGCCCATCTCCATGTTCGGAAAAGGACTCGGACACGTGTTGTCGCTGTTGCCGGGCACATACGGTACGGTGCTGCTACGCAATCATGCCATGGCGGGCGTGTTTGCCGAGATGAAGTCGATGGGGTGGCCGACGGAAGCGCTTTCGGGAATCCGCGCGTCGGTAGATGCGGATTTCGCCTTTTTCGGGCATACGGTATCGGTGGGCGCAATGTACGGCGTTCTCTTGGGCGCGATAGTCGTTTTGGTGGGGATATACGTGCTACTGAATGTGTTTTTGAAAAATGGGTACGGAACGGTGCGGGTAAGACCGCGCAGGCAAAAGGCATAAAAAAAGAGCAATGCGATTGCATTGCTCTTTTATTTCGTAAAGTAACTTACACGGGAAGAAGGCGCATAATATGCTTGCTGACGATCATAAGAATCAGATCGATAATCCAAACGATCGTGAAACCGAAAATCAGACGGATGAGGCCTGCAACGATTTTGCCTTCGGAGAAGCGCGTAATCCAACCGCAAATCCATGCCGTAACGGGGATGATTGCGAGGATAACGCTTACAAGGTACGGAAGTCCGAAATAATCTCCTTTCTTAGCCATGTTTCTTACCTCCTTTTAATATTCTTTATATATAATAGCACAGTTCGGAGGCTTTGTAAATGATTTTACGCCTGTTTTCGGTACAAATAATTGACAAACGGCCGGCGGGGCGGTATACTTGATAAAACAAATCGGTTGGCGCATTAGCGACGGACAAATTCGGAGGCACAAAATGGCAAAAATTTATTATCAACACGACTGCAATCTCGATTATCTCAAAAAGAAGACGGTGGCCGTTATCGGCTACGGCTCGCAGGGACACGCGCATGCGCTCAATCTGCACGAAAGCGGCGTAAAGGTAGTGGTGGGCTTGTACAAGGGGTCCAAGAGCTGGGAAAAAGCGGAAAAGGCGGGGCTTAAGGTCATGACGGCCGAAGAAGCAGCGAAGGCGGCGGATGTAATCATGATCCTCACGCCCGACGAGCGGCAGGCGAAGATTTACCGCGAAGCGGTGGAACCCAATCTTACGGAGGGCAAGGCGCTGGCGTTTGCACACGGATTCAATATTCACTTCAAACAAATCGTGCCGCCCGCCAACGTGGACGTGTTTATGATTGCCCCCAAAGGTCCGGGGCATACGGTACGCAGTGAGTACCGCGAAGGCAAAGGCGTGCCTTGCCTCGTGGCGATCGAGCAGAACTATACCGGCAAAGCGTTGGAAACCGCGCTGGCCTACGCGGCGGGAATCGGCGGCGCGCGCGCAGGCGTTTTGGAAACGACTTTCCGGTGCGAAACGGAAACAGACCTTTTCGGCGAGCAGGCCGTGCTTTGCGGCGGCGTGACGGCGCTGATGAAAGCGGGGTTCGAAACGCTTGTGGAAGCGGGGTACGATCCGCAGAACGCCTACTTTGAGTGTATTCACGAAATGAAGCTGATTGTGGACCTGATTTACCGCGGCGGCTTCGGATTCATGCGCTATTCCATTTCCGATACGGCGGAATACGGCGATTACCAAATCGGCAACCGCATCATCACCGAAGAGACCAAAAAAGAGATGAAAAAGGTACTTTCCGAGATTCAGGACGGCACGTTCGCTTCCGCTTGGATTGCCGAAAACAACAACGGTCGCGCGCACTTCAACGCAAAACGCCGCCTCGAGGCAGAACACCCGCTTGAGCAAGTGGGCGCAGAACTCCGTAAAATGTACAGTTGGAGCGACGAAGACAAATACGGTAAATAAAAACCGAACGATAAAAAAGTACCCGTTTTTATGAACGGGTACTTTTTTATTGCCTTTATAAAATCTGCGGGGAACGGGTACACTTGCGGTATGCGGAAAAAATTGACCGAGTATCGACGCAAGCGAAATTTTGCGGAAACGAAGGAACCGAGCGGGGAAGAAAAGACGCGCTCGAAAAAGAACAAAAAATTAAGGTTTGTGATACAGTATCACGAAGCGCGGCGGGCGCATTACGATTTGCGGCTGGAATGGAACGGCGTGCTTCTGAGTTGGGCGATTCCCAAAGGACCTTCGTACAATCCGCGGGACAAGCGGCTGGCCGTCAAGGTGGAAGATCACCCGCTTTCGTATGCGGATTTCGAGGGAATCATTCCCAAGGGACAGTACGGCGGCGGCACGGTGATGCTTTGGGATGAGGGGATGTATGTGCCGAACGTTGATTTTGCCCAAGGGCTGCAAGCGGGATCGCTCAAATTCACGCTGTGCGGGGAGCGCATGCAAGGGGATTGGGCGCTTGTGCGTATGCGGGAAAAAGACGGCGAGGCGGAGAATTGGCTGTTGCTGAAAGAAAACGATGCGTTTCGGGGAGAGGAAGCGGGGATTGCTTCGTTTACGGCGAGTGTGCGCACCGGACGTACGATGCCGCAGATTGCGCGAGGCGAAGAATGGTCGGGTCGCCGCAATCCGGACGTTCCCGCTACGGTGGCGTTGTGTAGAGCGGTGACAAAAGTGCCCACGGGAGACGAGTGGCTCTATGAAGTCAAATACGACGGGTACCGTATCCGATTGGTAACGGAGAACGGACAGGCGCGTCTGTATTCGCGCGGCGGCCACGATTATACCGAAAAGTTTTCCGTTCTTGCGCGGGCGGCGGCAGAGTGGGCGAGAGGGCGTGCGATGATTCTCGACGGAGAGGCGGTGATTGCCGACGAACACGGCCGCACCGATTTTGCCGCATTGCAAGCGTACGAAAAGAGCGGCCGCGGCGAGGTCGTGTATATGGCGTTCGACTTGCTTGCCGTGGACGGAGAGGATTTGCGAGCGTTGCCGCTGCGGGAGCGCAAGCAAAAACTCGATGCCGTATTGCGCGGGGCGCCCGATTGCCTGCGCACGGTGGGGTATGTGATCGGGCGCGGGCGGGAATGTGCCGAGGCGGCGCACAAAGCGGGGCTGGAAGGCATTGTGGGAAAGCGCCTGGGCGCGCCCTACCCCACGGGACGCAGTGACGATTGGATCAAGTACAAATGTTACCGACGGCAGGAATTCGTGCTGGGCGGATACACGCGCACGCAGAACAAACCCGAAGGGATTTCCGCTTTGTTGCTCGGCGTGTACGAAGAGGGAAAGCCTACCGGCGCACTGCAATACGTGGGGCGCGCGGGGACGGGACTCAACCGCCGAAGCGAAGCCGATCTGTGCGCAAAGTTTGCCGAATTTGCCGTGGACGATTCGCCGTTTGCGACAACGCCCAAACGGGCAAACGGAGAGCACATATTTTGGTTGGCGCCGCAACTGGTGGGAGAAGTGCAGTTTGCCGAATGGACGAAAGAGGGGAAGTTGCGGCAGGCGAGCTTCAAGGGGTTGCGGAACGACAAAGCGGCTGAAGCCGTCGTGCGGGAAGACGCGGGCGCGGGTTCCGCCGTACCGCTCGCGGACAAAAGGAAGAAGGCCGAAACCGTATCGGTTTGCGGTGTGACCGTTACGCATCCCGACCGCATAGTATATCCCGATAAAGGCATTACCAAGCGCGACACGGTGCGTTATTACGAAGCGGCGGCGGAACGTATGCTGGACTGTATCGGCGGCCGCGCATTGAGCGTGTTGCGGTGCCATGAGGGAGTGGGCGGCGGTTGCTTTTTCAACAAACATCCGTCTGTAAACAAACGCGCCGCGTCCGTCACGATTCCCGACGCAAAGGGGAAAGCGCAAAGCGTGTTTTGTCTGTCGGACGCGCACGATCTGATTGCCGAAGTGCAGTCGGGCGGTTTGGAATTTCATGCTTGGGGCAGTCGCATCGAGACGCTCGAGCGTCCCGATACCATGGTATTCGATCTCGACCCCGACGAAAATTTGCCGCTTGCGAAATTACGGGAAGGGGTGCGGGGCGTGCGCTCCGTTCTCGACGAACTGAAACTGTCGTCGTTGCTCAAGACAAGCGGCGGGAAAGGATATCATATCGTAGTGCCCGTCGCAAAGGCGATGGACTGGGCGCAGTTCCGCGCGTTTGCAAGAGACGTGGCGCGACTTTTAGAGGAGAAATACCCCTCTTTGTATACGAGCAATGTGCGCAAGGAGAAGCGTACGGGCAAAATTTTCGTGGATTGGGGGCGGAATACCCGCGGCGCTACTTCCGTGGCCGCCTATTCGCTCCGCGCCCGAGCGGGCGCGCCCGTTTCCATGCCCATCGCTTGGGAGGAACTCGATACCGTATCGCCCGACGGCATCGATTTGTGGGCAGCTCTCGAGCGGTTGCGGGGGAAAGACCCGTGGCAAAGCAAAAAAAAGCTCTTACCGTAATATTGCGGTAAGAGCTTGCTGCATTTATTAAGGCTACCCGCTCGGGACGAATTGCGTCTTTTAGCAAAGGAAAGCTTGGAACGCTTTGTACGTGCTGTATAAATCGGCTTTGGAAATCAGTTCGTACGGCGCGTGCATGGAGATGACGGGCACGCCGAGGTCCACCGTGTCGATGTTGAGGTTTGCAACGAACATCGCCACCGTGCCGCCGCCGCCCGCATCTACTTTTCCCAGCTCCGCCGTCTGCCAGATTACGCCCGCGTCGTTAAACGCTTTGCGGATTTCGCCGACAAACTCGGCGGACGCATCGGAAGAACCGCTTTTGCCGCGCGATCCGGTGAATTTGTTCATGCAGGTGCCGTGCGAAAGAATGGCCGCGTTCATCTTTTCGTATACTTCGGGGAAGTTGGGGTCGTAGGCCGCCGTCACGTCGGAAGAAAGACATTTGCTGTGCGCGCGCACTTTGCGGAAGTTGGCGCCAAGTGCCACCGAAATCTCTTCCATGACGTCTTCGAAAACTTTGCATTGCATACCGGTGGTGCCGATGCTCCCGATTTCTTCTTTGTCTACCAGCATCGCAAGCACCGTGTGCTCGCTCTCGAAGTCCAAAAGCGCGGTCAGTGCGGGGTACGCGCATACGCGGTCGTCATGCCCGTAAGCGCCCACCAGACCGCGGTCGAACCCGATATCGCGCGCACGGAAAGCGGGCACGACGCTCAGTTCCGCCGAAAGAAAATCTTCTTCGCACATGCCGTACTTGTCGTGGAGAACGGAGAGTACGTTAAGCTTGATTTTGTCGCTCACGTCTTTGTCCGCATAGGGGACGGAGCCGACGAGCACGTTAAGCTGTTCGCCGCCGATCACTTTGGCGGCCGTTTTGTTCATCTGCTCGGCGCCCAGGTGGGGGAGCAGGTCGTTGATGTAAAATACGGGATCGGTTTCGTCTTCCCCGACGCGGATTTCTTTTTTGGTGCCGTCTTGCAAGACGACTACGCCATGCAAGGCAAGCGGCATGGCCGTCCACTGGTATTTCTTGATGCCGCCGTAGTAATGCGTCTTGAGAAAGCACATGCCCGCTTCTTCGTATACGGGGTTTTGCTTGATATCGATGCGCGGCGCGTCGATGTGCGAAGCGATAATGCGAAAACCGTCTTCCTCGAGATTGCGCTTGCCCACGCGGAACACCACGACGCTTTTGCCGCGATTGACGTAGTATTTCTTGTCGCCCGCGCGCAGTTTCTCCCCGAACTTGTATTCGGTGAATCCTTTATCCTGCGCCGCCTTTACGGCATAGTCGCAAGCTTCCCGCTCCGTTTTGGCGGCGTCGAGGAATGCTTTGTAGCCTTCGGCATAAGCGAATATCGCTTCCCGCTCGGTCGCCGACGTCTCTTCGTAATAGTTCTTTTTCTTGTACGACAGGGCTTCTTGTTTGCGTTGCCCTTCGGATTTCTTGTCTTCTTTCACCGTAGTGCCTCCATAAAATGAATTCGATAGTATTGTACTACGACGGAAAAAATAAGTCAAGGCGTTTCTCATCCCTGCCCGATCCTTGACGAACGGCAAAAAACTTGCTATACTGAAGCGGTATGATGATTCCCTTTATTGTCGTTGTCGTGATCGTCGGTATCGTGATTTCCGCCGTTCGCGCCGAAAAACTGAAGAAGCAAAAGGAAGAGGAGCGTCGTCGCAAAGAAGAGCAGCGCACAAGCGTGTATCAAAGCACGGCGGTCGCAAAAAAGAAACCGCCCGTATCGACGGCGTCTGTGAAAAGAACCGATCCTTTTCCCGCATACAAAACCGACCCGTTTGCCCGCGCGGCCGAAGAGAAAGCGACGCTTTCGTCCGCACAGCTCAACGAATGGTTGCTGGATTTTGCCGCGGCCGAAAAAGCGGGAGCCAAGCGCCCCGCGGCCAAGACGCGCCCCGTGTATGCACGCACCTTGCACGCATCGGGATTTTCCTATCGGCAGTTGCGCAAACTCCGAGGGTTTGTGCCGCAGAACCGTTTGCACCCGATAGACTGTCTTCCCAAACGTAAGCCCGCCGCGCTTTCCTGCCTATTGCGCAACGAAAACTTCGTGCCGCTTCCGCAAGAGGAAAAATTGCGGTTTTTTACGGCGGTTGCCGATACGTACGATTGCGCCTATCCGCTTCCGCCCAAAGACCCGACCGCGCACGAGACGTACGTCTCTTTTTACCGCGGCCGCGACTGAACGGCACGGCTTTCGGAAAAAATCCACCGCCTGAAAATAAGGGTTGTGTATATGAAAGCAAGAATAATAGCTGGTTTCTTATTGATTTTTATTGTCGCTGTGGGGTGCGCCGCCTGCGGTAAAAAAGTTGACGCAGATAAAACAGTCGATGCAGATAAAAAATATGTTCAAGATCTGAATTATGAGGAAAGCACGGAGGAAATCTCCAATCCCGATCAGGGGTTTTACCGTCCTTTATATGTAAAAATCGGTGAAAACGGGGCGGCGTATAATAAGGCCGTGATAAACGCATCAACGCAACTGTATCATTTGCGTTGCGATATCAGCGAATTTTCGGCGGCGGTAAACAAGTTGTCCGACAAGTCTATGACCGAAAATGCGTTGGACGGGTTGGATGCGTTGCTTTTGTATCTTAAAGAGAACGACAAAAATGCGGTTGTGAGATTTGCTTACGATCCCGGTTATAACGGCAGTGCCGATAAGGAGCCTCTCTTGCGGTAATTCTGCGCCACATAGAACAGATTTGTCCGATCCTCAACCGTTACGTGCAGACGGTTACCGCAATAGAAACGGGGCTTATCGGCCCTTGGGGAGAAATGCATACGAGCGTGGCGGCAAATTCAGCGCATATAACTCCTATTGTAGACGCCTTTTTAACGAATACTTCCGAAATACCTGTGTTGGTCAGGACGCCTAAAATGATATACGATTATATTGGCGTAACGCCCGACAATATGGAAGAAATATCTATATCTCCCGACGAAAAAGCTTATAGGTTAGGTTTGTATAACGACGGGTATCTGGGTTCCGAAAGTGATTTGGGTACGTACGGGAACAGGGAGCGCGATATAAATTTTTTAAGCGGTCAAAATTCTCATTTGCCGTTCGGCGGCGAAGTTACCGTTCCCGACAGCCCGCTTCATAATATAGAAACGTGCTTGCCCGAAATGTATAAAATTCATCTGAGTTATCTGAATATAGAGTGGGATAACAGGGTGATTGAAAAGTGGAAAAACAGCGTATATACGCAGGAATGCGGGGCAGACAAACAGTATTACGGCAAAACTGCCTTTGATTACATACAGAACCGTTTAGGCTACCGGTTTGTATTGAAAAACGCGGTATTTACGTATGCGGACTCGTCTGAAAAGCTGAGCGTCCGTCTTACTTTGCAAAACGCGGGGTTTGGAAACCTGAATAAAAAGAAGCGCGCAAAACTGATATTTACCGACCATGCGGGAGAAGCGACTTTTACTTCGGATATAGGGGAAATTGCCGTAGAAAACGAACTCGGATTTGACGTGGCACATAAGCTTGCAAGCGGAAAATACGACGTATATCTGCGTATTTACGGGGAAGAGTGGCAGGGCACGCCTCTGTACTGTCTGAAATTTGCAAACGACGGGTTGTGGAACGACGAACTCAAAGCAAACAGAATCGGTAGTTTCGAATGCGTTTCCGCCTGACGAAAAGCTCCCGGAAAATTGTCCGGGAGCTTTTTCTTTCTTCGCTTGCACGCGTAGCGCTGCTAATTTTTTGATTCTCTGTCGGGTGTGCGCTGTTCGGTCCGCTGTTTTGCCGGGGCATCATTGCGCCGATGACGGCCGGGGTGGCAGTCGCAATCCTTTGGGATAATGGTTTTTGGCAATGCCGTCCGAAACTTTGACGAGGCCGAGGGGGAGTCCTGCCACCCGCAATACCCGATACCCCGAAGGCGTATCGCAGGGGAACTCGCCGCCCGAAAGATAGGCGGCGATCTGGGGCGAATCGGGTGCAAAGTCGGGCGCGTACAGTAAATGTTGCGGCGCGGCGGCAGTGGCAAAGTGATGATGCGGCAATATCCGCTCGCCCACAAAATCGGCCAGTCGCACGCCGCGGCGAAGCGCGGGAAAGGAACACAAAAATTCGTCGTCCGGCAACAACTCGCACCCTTCGCCGCATAGTGCGATGCGGTCTTGCGGATAGGTTTCCGAGACGATTGCGGAGAGGCGTTGCAAAGTCGCGGCAATGCGCTTGCGTGCAGTACCGCCCGTTTGCGTCGGTTTTTGCGATCGGGAAGAGCGCGTTGCTCCGGTGTGCGCATCGGCGGTTTTTTGCAAGATACAGCAAAAATGTCCTTCGCCGCCTCCGTCTTGCGGAAAAAAGCGCACCGCTTGCGGCAGATCGAATCCTTCGCGGGCGTGGGGCGGTCGGGGCAGTGCAATCGGTTCGTATCCTTTCTGTCGCAAATATGCGACTTGCGCTTCGTTTTCTCGGAGGTTGAACGTGCAGGTAGAAAAAGAAAGAATGCCGCCTGCGCGCAGACAGTCGTCGCAGGCATCGAGAATTTTGCGGGCGCGGACGGCGCACGCCGCCACGCTTTCGTCGCTCAGATCGTCCTTGCCGAAGTCGGCTTTTCGCAACATTCCCTCTCCCGAACAGGGAACGTCGGCAATCACGGCGTCGAACATGTCGCTACCGCGCAACGCGATTTCTTCGGGGTGCAGAGAGGTGACGACGCAGTTGCGTAATCCCAGTCGCTCGACGTTTCCGAGCAGAATTTTGGCGCGGGAGAAAACGATTTCGTTGGCAAGGAAAGAGCAGTCTTCCCGTGCGGCGGCCGCCGCCGTTACTTTACCGCCGGGAGCCGCGCACATGTCGAGCACCCGCGCGCCGCGGGGCAACAACGGAATAATAAGATTCGCTACGGCCGCGGCGGCCGGCTCTTGTACGTAGTAAGCGCCTGCGGCATGCAATGCCCCGCGCCCCGGTCTGGCCGTGGCGGGCAACAGCGGAAAGGCGCCGAGTTCCGCTTGCAAGAGCGGTACGGGGGCGGTTTTTCGCGGATTGACGCGGGCAAACCGTTGGGGCGGCTCGTCTAAAGCGTCGAGATACGCACCGTAGTCGGCAGGCGCAAGCAAAGCCTGCATGCGCCGTAAAAAATCATCGTTGTGTTGTTCCATTCTTTTACCGTAATCGTAAGGGATTATTTGTAATCGTACGCATATAGTATATCACCAAACAAACCGCTTGACAAACGAAAACCGCAAGACTATAATAAATCGGGCAAAAGAAGAATAACGGAGAAGGACGGCCGTTGCCCGAAAAACCGATTCGTCCGCGTTTACCGAAAATGGATTACAGATTTCTTTTGGATTTGGCGATCATACTGTTCTTTACCAAGGCGTTCGGACTGCTTGCAAAGAAGCTCGGACTGCCGCAGGTAGTGGGTATGCTCATAGCAGGAATTTTGGTGGGCCCCGCCATTTGGAGTCCGCTTACGGGCGGCAAATTTATTCCCGTACGTTCTACGGATTTTCTGACCGATTTGGCGGAACTCGGCGTGATCATGATTATGTTCGGCGCGGGGTTGGAGACCGATTTGCGCGAACTGAAGCGCTCGGGGCTGAAAGCAAGCTTGGTGGCGCTGGCCGGCGTGTTGGTTCCGCTTGCGCTCGGGTTCGGGATTGCGATTCCCTTTTTCGGGGCGAAGACTTCGCACGATATTCTCAAGTGTGTCTTTATCGGCGTGATTATCACCGCTACCAGCGTGTCGATTACCGTAGAGACGCTTCGCGAACTCGGTAAACTGAAAGGGCGCGTGGGGACGGTGGTTCTCTCCGCCGCCATTATCGACGACGTAGTGGGGATCATCGTCCTTACGTTTGTGGTCGGCATGAAGAATCCCGCCGCCGCCAAGCCGTATATGGTGCTTGTCAAAACGGTATTGTTCTTCATAGTGGGCATCGGCGTGGGTATCGGACTCAATTACCTGTTCCGTTGGTTGGAAAAAAGATATCCGCACCGTCGCAGAGTCCCCATTTTCAGCCTTGCGGTGTGTTTTGTCTACGCGTTTTGCGCCGAGCATTTCTTTGGGATCGCCGACATTACGGGGGCGTATTTGGCGGGCATTTTGCTTTCCAACACCAAAGAAACGGGATATATCGAACGGAAGGTAGACGTGAATTCCTATATGATCTTTGCGCCCGTATTCTTTGCGAATATCGGAATTCGTACCGACTTTTCGGGATTTACGCCGCAGATTCTTCTCTTTGCCGCGCTTTTCGTGTTGGCGGGCATGGGCGGCAAAATTTTGGGGTGCGGACTGGCCGCCAAAGCGTGCCGATACACCTGGCGAGAATCGTTGCAGGTCGGCGTGGGAATGATGGCGCGCGGCGAGGTGGCGCTTATCGTTGCCCAAAAAGGCATTGCCGCGGGGCTATTGGATAAAATCTACGTGGCGCCGGTCATTTTGTTGGTCATCGTGTCGTCGCTTGTCACACCCATTGTACTCAAACTGCTTTTCGGAAAAGAAAAGGGACTGCCGTTGTGTCCTCCGCCCGTAAGCGGGGAAATCGCCTGCACGGAAGCGGCGGAAACGGCGTCGCAAACGGATTGCTCCGTTTCCGATCTTCCGAAAACGGAGACTCCGTAGGGAGAATATTTTGTGCGCACAGATGAAATTCTGAAGTTTATAGAAAAGTCCCGATCGTTTGACGAAGTGCGCAATGCCGAGGTTTTACCCGAGCCGGACCAGGACGGCGGGTATCGGTTCGTGAGTTATTCGCACAAAGATTACAAACTTGTTTTCAAAGACGTCGTGCGCTATTTTGCCGCAGGCATGAAGATATGGTACGATCGGTTTTTGGAATCGGGGAAAAGCTGGGTGAGCG
>CAMUPJ010000040.1 GCA_947090725.1 uncultured Clostridia bacterium | reverse complement strand
CGCAATGTTGGCGCGAATGGACCCCGCGGCGCGCGATCGTGCGGCGGGACGTGCCGACGGACGGCGTGTGAGTCCGTTCTACAATGCGCCCGTACTCATCGTGGTTTCGCTGGCGGACGGCGCAAGCGTGTATCCCGAGGCGGATGCCGCCTGTGCGCTCGAGAACATGTTTTTGGCGGCGACGTCGTTGGGACTCGGCACGTGTTGGATCAACCAATTGCGCGGTGCGACGCGACGCGACCCGCACGTCGGCCAACTTCTCACCGAATTCGGTCTGCCCGAAGATCACATCGTATACGGGTGTTGCGCGCTCGGTTATGCCGATAAAGAAATCCCCGCAAAAGCACGCGCCGAGGCAACGGTGCGGATCGTCGTTTGAAAAACGAATGGATTTTCTGATCGAATGCCTCGGCGAATTCGCCGCGGAATGTTGCGGCGAACTGTGTTGCGGCAGTTGCGCCGAGGCGTTTCCGTCTACGCATAAAAAGTGGCTGATCGTATTGGTACGCATTTTGAGTTCGTTGCTCTTGTTGGGAGCATTTGCGGCCGTCGTTGCGGGCATTGTTCTGCTGTGTAAGCCTATGCGTAACGTAAATGTCGGAGCGCCGCTGTTGGCGGCGGGTTTGGTTGTGCTGACACTGTTGGCGGCCGTTAACAAAGAGCGCAAAAAGCGCGTACGCGCTATGCGCGCAAAACCCGAACTGAAAGGCAACGCATACCGTGCTTGCGTCGATTGCAAAGAGGACGGAAATGTGACCGTAAATCCCTCCGCGCCGTCCGACGCGGAAAGCGGGAACGTCGAGACCGACCCGCCGCAAGAAGAAACCGCGCAAAACGATCCTAACGAAAAAGACGCATGACCGGAGCCATGTGTCTTTTTGTTTGTTCCGTTTCTATTTAAGGCAACTTTCGCCGTGACTGTCGGTCGCTACGAGCAGTTCCACGTCTTTTATATACAGTTTGTGCACCGCTTCGCAACCGAGGTCTTCATAGGCGATGCATTCGCACGAGGTCACTTTGTGTTTGTACAAAGCGCCCGCGCCGCCGATGGCCGCAAGGTAAATCGCGCGGTGTTTTTTTATGGCTTCATTGACGGCGGGACTCCGCTTTCCTTTGCCGATCATTACTTTGACGCCCGATTCCAAAAGTTTGGGGGCATAATCGTCCATGCGGGAACTTGTGGTGGGACCGCAACTGCCGATGATTTCTCCTTGTACGGTGGGCGTAGGCCCGCAATAGTAAATTGCCGCGTTTTGCAACGCGATCGGCAACGGTTCGCCCTTTTCGAGGGCTTGCACAAACCGTTTGTGCGCCGCGTCCCGCGCGGTATAAACCGTGCCGGAAATGCGCACGACGTCGCCGCACTTCAGCGAGACAATCTCTTGTTCGGAGAGGGGAAGCGTAAAGTTACGGATGGTTTGGGAGGACATAAAAAGCGGCTCCTTTTTTCAGAAGTTGGCGATGAATTTTCTGTCGCTGTGGCATTGTACGGTAACGGCTACGGGCAACATGCCTATATGCGTGGGCGCGGTCATTACGTAGGTCGCCAGCGCCGTGATTTCGCCGCCGAAGCCTTGCGCGCCGATTCCCGTGGCGTTGACTTCGCGCAAAATCCGTTCTTCCAATGCCCGTTCGTCGTCCCGCTTGGGCGCGTCGGTGAAGAGAAGCGCTTTTTTGCTGAGTCGCGCGCATACGTCCATGGTGCCGCCGATGCCTATGCCGAGCAAAACGGGCGGGCAGGGCGAAGAACCCGCCAGACGCACGCACTCCACTGCGCTGTTTACAATGCCGTCGATGCCTTTCGAGGGGGTGAGCATGTACACGCGGCTCATGTTTTCGCTACCCGCGCCTTTGGCGAGATAGCCTACCGTAAGGCTGTCGCCCGCCACGACGTCGTAATGCAAGACGGCGGGCGTATTGGTGTGCGTATTGCGGCGGGTGAGCGGATCGGCCACCGATTTTCTGGCCGTACCGTATCCCAACCGCACCGCTTCGTTGAGCGCGTCGGTGAGATTACCCTCTATGTGCAGGTCTTGCCCGACCGATACGAAAAGCACCGCTTGTCCGCAGTCCTGACAGGCGTACGCGTTTTCGGCAGCAGCCAGTTCGTCGTTTTCGACGATTTGCCCCAACGCCCATTTGCACAGAGGCGCGCGTTCTTTCGCCTCGGCATTTTTCAGAAGCGCCAACGCATGTTCGTCCACGTGCGTAAGGGCATACTTGATTTTCTCCGAAAGAGGGATAATAATATCGGCGGCTTGCAAGGTTCTCATGTTTTCGCTCCGCAATGTCGTTTTTCTCAGTATACCATAAAACCGTTTGTAATGTAAAATCATTTGCAATTCTTCGCGCAATAAAGTATAATATCCGTATGGGCTTGAAGATTTGCAGCTTGTTTTCCGGCAGTACCGGCAATTGCACCTATGTATCGGACGGCGGCACCGAATTACTCATCGACGCAGGCGTGGCACTCGGCAAAATCGAACGTGCGCTCAAAGTGCTGGGTAGCGATTGCGGCCGCGTTTCGGTGTTGGTGACGCACCGCCACAGCGATCACGTGTCGGGGCTGGCGGCGCTCGGCAAAAAATATCCTGCGGTAAAGATATATGCGCACGAACGGGTCGCCGCCGAAATCGGGAATTTGTTTGCGTCGCAGACAGCCGTTATCCCTTTCGGCGACAGTGATTTCTATGTGGGCGGCATCACCGTTTCGCCCATACGACTCAGCCACGACGTGTTTTGCGTAGGGTTCGGGTTGAGCAGCGGCGGCAAAAAAGTATCGTACATGACCGATACGGGATATCTGCCCGAATGGGCGTTCTCGGCGGCGCAGGACAGCGATATCGTTTTTCTCGAAAGTAATCATTCGCCCGAGCTTTTGCGTGCGAATGCACACTATTCGTATCCCCTCAAACGGCGCATTTTGAGCGAGCGGGGACATCTGTCCAACGAGGCGTGCGCGGAGGCGGTGGTACGCCTTGCCCGCGCGGGAGTGCGGCACTTTATTTTGGGACACTTGAGTCGCGAAAACAACTATCCCGAACTTGCCTATTCGGTGACGGAAGAAGCGCTCGCGGCGGCGGGGCTTGTCGGCGTCGGACTGGAAGTGGCGCAAGCCGACCGTTTGGGCGGTTTGATGGAAGTCGTATAGAAAAAAAGGAGACTGCGCATTGGATCAAAAGAAAATTTGCGTTCGGAAAGAAGTCGGCTACTTCGACGGTTTGCTGATTTTTCTCTTTGCCATCGTGGCCAATCTGGTAATGCAGTTGGTGCTCTCGGTTGTCGGGCTGGGCGTCGTTTCGGCAACGGGGCGGGAGATTACCCAAAGCGATTACTTTCAGCTTGTCGCCATGTTGTTGTTGCAAGTAGCTTTTCTTTCGGTACCCGTTCTCTATTACGCATGCAAAAAGAAGGCGCGTCCGCTTTTGGCGGCGCCTCTGTGCAAACCCGTGCCGGGATTGGCGCTCAGCGTGCTCTTGCCGGTACTGACGATGGTCGGGTTTTCGATGCCGGCAATGTTTTTCGGAAAATTTCTCGATAAAATCGGGTATGCTTTAAGTGCGGGTGTCGGTATGGATACGCCGGGCAAATTGATTCTCGGAATTATTGCGGTGGTCATCGTGGCGCCTGTAGTGGAAGAAATCATCTTCCGCGGATTTCTGCTCAGCGGCCTGCGCAAACAATTCGGCCCCATCGTGTCCGCGGTCATGTGCGGGGCGGCCTTTGCGCTCATGCATATGAGTCCCGAGCAGACGATCTATCAGTTCTTCCTCGGGTTTGTCTGCTCGCTTGCCGCCGTTTACGGCAAAAATCTGCTTGCCTGTATTATCACGCATGCGGGAAGCAACTTGCTTGCGCTCTTTGCCGGCGGCTTGTCCGAAAAGGCTACGGCCTGGCTTTTGGCCCGTCCCGTGGCGGCGGTATTCGTCATACTCGGTCTTATGGCGGCTTGCGGCGCTTGTATCTCCGCCGTCTTGTTCGGCCTGTATAAATTTCGGCGCAAGGAGCAACCGTTGGCGGCGCCGACGGCTGCCGTCGATCCGTTCGATGCTTCCGTTCCGACGGAGGATGCGGCAAAAGAGTCTTCTGCACCGGAGCGGCCGGGCGTGTCTAAGACGGAGCGCATGGTGGGAATGGGAATCTATTGCGGCGGCGTAGGGTTGTGTCTTTTAATATGGATCTTTGTTTTTGCGGCGGCGTTGCTGTAAGCGCGGGAATGCATAAAAACGTAAGGAAAAGGAAATGAGCGAAAATCCGATACAGATATATCACGAAAGGGTAGAGTCGGTCGGCCGACAAAAGCAATACCGTATCATGGGACTGCTGACGTTCTGTGTGGCGGTGGGGTTGCTTTTGATGCGCTTGGTGTCGTACTATGTGCCCATCGAAAACGAAATACTGAGCGATGTCGTGTTTACCGTTCCCATGCAGATCGGTATTTTGGTGGTCATGCCCGTTTTGTTTTACAAATTCGCGCTCAAAAAGAATTTTCGGCAGATGCTCGACTTTTCGGGATTTCATAAAACCAAGTGGTACAATCTCGCGTTGGCCGTACCCATCGGCATCTGTTGTCATATCGTGACCATCGGCGTGAGCAATATCTGGCAGAACATACTGATCGCTCTGGGGTATACGCACGGTACTTCCACTATGCCCGAAACTTTTTCGGCGGGGCTGTTGATACTCGAAATCGTTCTGACCGGCGTCTTGCCCGGATTCTGCGAGGAGTTTTTCAACCGCGGCGGACTCTTAAAGACGATACGCGGCAGTTTTCCGTTTGCCGTTACCATCGTTCTCATGGGATTGGAATTCGGACTCTTTCACCAATATATCACGCAGGTGTTTTATACCATGCTCTTCGGCGCGCTTATGGCGTTTTTGTGCCTGCGCATCGGCAGTATTTATCCTGCCATGATCATTCACTTCGTCAACAATACTTTTGCGGTGGTCAACGACTACTGTAGCGAATACGGCTTTATGGGCGGAGGACTGTACGGTGTGATCAACGAGACGGCCGTCTCGCACCCGCAATTGCTCTTGGTGGCGTTCGTTTTGACTGCCGCTATTTTGGTGGGGCTTATATTCTTGCTGATGAATCTCAATTCGCACGGTCGTCTCTCGCGCAAAAAAGCAGAGATTGCGGCGGGCGGTTACGACCATACCCACAACCGCGTGGTGCTTTTGGGCGAAGAAAACAAAGAAAAGGTGCGCGAGTTGGGACTCGACCGCGAAGTGTACGGACACAAGCTCGAAGAAGATTTGTATCGGCCGACTTTGCGCGACAATGCGTTCTTTATCGGGGCGATCGTCGTGTGTGCTCTGACCACGGTATTCTCTTTCGTATTCGGCTGGTTGGTGTAGTATGAAGTCGGTTGCGCTCACTTGCGTGGGCAAATTGAAGGAAAAGTATTTTTCCGACGCGGCCGCCGAGTACGTCAAGCGACTCGGGCGGTTTTGTCGTTTCGAGATGTGCGAATTGGCCGACAGCCCCCATGCCGATGCGGTCGGGAGCGAAAGCGAGGCAATCATCCGATCGTTCGGCGCGGGAGAGTATCGGATTCTCTGCGACGTAGGCGGCGAACTTATCAGCAGTCCGCAACTTTCGGAGATCATAGACCGCGCGTATACCGCGGGACACAGCACGGTGCGCTTTGTGATCGGCGGCAGTTGCGGGGTGGACGACAGCGTGCGACGCGGAGTGCATAAGCGCATCAGCTTCGGCCGCGTGACCTATCCGCACCAACTGATGCGTGTTCTTCTTTTGGAGCAGGTGTATCGGGCGTTTACCATTACGGGGAATCTGCCGTACCACAAATAGTCCGACGGTTTCCCAAGCTCGTCCCGTTGCATATAAAGACGGTGGAGGTCTTTGTATGTTTACTTACGACGAACTGTTGGACGACGTAAACTTTCTCGCCCGACGCGGCATCGAAACGGGGGCCATCGGCGCCAGTCGGTGCGGGCGCATGATTCCGTATGTGCGTGTGACGGGAGAGCGCCGCGATACCGTGCTTGTTACCGCGGGGATTCATGCCAGGGAGCATGTGAGCGCATTGTATGCCGTGCGGCAGTTGTACCGTCTGATTGCGCAAAGACCGCCTTGCGACGTTATATTTGTTCCCATGGTAAATCCCGACGGCAATGTGCTGGTACACGAAGGCGCCTGCGCGTTCGGCTTCGAGGGAGAACGGTTGCTTGCGCTCAACGGCGGCGATACCGACTTTTCGTTGTGGAAAGCCAATATCGCGGGCGTGGATCTCAATGTGAATTTCGATGCGCATTGGGGGCAGGGCGCGCAAAACGTGCGGGTGCCGGGCGCCGAAAATTATGTGGGCGAAGCGCCTTTTTCCGAGCCGGAGACGCGCGCGTTGGCCGAGTTCACCCGCAAAGTGCGGCCGTGCCTTACGCTTTCGTATCATGCCAAGGGACGGGAAATCTACTACGAATTCGGGCAGACGGGAGCGCGGGCGGCGCGGGATAAAGCGATTGCCGAGCAGGCGGCGGCGCTGACGGGATACGCGTTGATAGAGGGGACGCGCGGTTCGGCGGGCGGATATAAGGACTGGTGTATCGAGCGTTTGGGCATTCCGTCGCTCACGTTGGAATTGGTTTCCGACGAAGAAAGTCATCCGCTCGAGGATAAGAGTGTTGCCGAGGATTTTTTGCGTTCGCCCCGTTTGCCTGCCGATCTGTATGCATTTATGCGTCGCCGCGGGTACGCGTGAGCGAAGGGAGAGACGATGGAAGAGACCCGAAAAAAACACGAGAAATTTATGCGTGCGGCTATCGCACAGGCGAAAAAAGCGGGCGAGGCGGGCGAGGTTCCCGTCGGCGCCGTCATCGTGTGCGACGGCAGAATCGTTGCGCGCGGGCAAAACGAGCGCGAACGGAAAAACGATCCCACCGCCCATGCCGAAGTGGTTGCCATTCGTAAAGCGGGTAAAAAGTTGGGGCGCTGGAATCTGTCCGACTGCGATCTGTACGTCACGCTCGAGCCGTGTGCCATGTGCGGCGGTTCCGTCGTCTATGCGCGGATTGCGCACGTATATTACGGCGCCGACGATTTGCGGTTCGGTTGTTGCGGTACGCTCATGAATATTGCCACCGATCCGCGTCTGAACCACCGCGCCGAAGTGACGGGCGGGATTCTCAAAGACGAGTGCCTCATGCCTATCAAGGAATTTTTCCGTGAAAAGCGCAAGGCGGGCAAACGTAAATTCGAATAAAAACGGCTTTCGGTGTCCCGCAATGCAAAGCGTGCGCGGGCGTCGGAAGCAATGGTTGCCTATAAGAAAAGACGTAGCTTGAGCGGCTACGCCTTTTTTTTACATTCGGATGGATGGGACCGCCTCTCGTGCGGGAGCGCTCGGGGGGGGGTATGATCCCGCCGCATTATTTTTTCTTGCCGAGCAGTCGGTCGAGGTAGGTCGTCTTGCGGTGTGCGGTACTGCGCGGAAGCGGACCTTCGGTGGTGCGTCCCGTAGTGGGCGGAATGGGAGAGACCGGCGTTTCGGCGGTCGCTTTACCGGTTGTGGGACGCACCGTCGTTGCGGTTGTATGGGTACGGGTGTTCGTCGTGCCCGTTGTGCGCAGTCCCGTGCGCGGCTCGGGCGCGGGGTAAGACGTTGCCCGCGCGGAAGGAATCACGCCGTCCGCTGCGGGGCGTGCGACGGGCGTGCGACGCAGTCCGTACAGTCCGTTGATCATCTGGGTCACGTCCTGATAGCGGTGTTTGGCAAAGACCGCCAACGACTTCATGAGCGCGCTTTCCTGCGTGGGGGAAATCACGGCGCCCTTTTCGCTGGGGCGCACGATGGTGTCCTTGTACATGCGTTGTATGCTTTCGGGCGGCAAAGAGCCGGTGATGGCATAGTAGATCGTCACGCCCATCGCATAGATATCCGTCCAAGGGCCTTGCTCGCCGTGCGTGCGGTATTGCTCTTCGGGCGCAAAACCTTGCTTGAGTACGATGGAAAGACTTTTGCCGTCGAGATTGGACTGTTTGGCCGCACCGAAGTCGATGAGCTTGACTTCGTTGTTTTTGGTGATGATGATGTTGTCGGGGGAGATATCGCGGTGAATCAGACCCTGCCGATGTACCGATACGAGCGAATCGAGTACGGGGCGCAGGATCGTCAGCACTTCGTCGCAACTCAGTTTACCGCCTTTGCGCGCGATGTACTTTTTGAGCGAAACCCCGTCGAGATATTCCATTACGATGTACGCCGTGCCGTTGGCCGAGAAAAAGTCGCGTACCGATACGATACCCG
This sequence comes from uncultured Clostridia bacterium, assembly GCA_947090725.1. Taxonomy (GTDB): domain Bacteria; phylum Bacillota; class Clostridia; order Christensenellales; family Pumilibacteraceae; genus Pumilibacter. The sequence goes on along the minus strand of CAMUPJ010000040.1, from coordinate 5,439 downwards.
GCAGATTTTTGACCTTGGCAAGCGTTTTGGCTTCGTCGATAAACCGCTTGAGACCGCGGTTGCTGGCCGCTTGATTTTGGCGGGAGTTGATGATGACCTGATTGCTGCGCGGCATACGGTTGACGTAGCCGGAAGGGAAGTATTCTTTTACCGCCACTTTCATGCCGCGGGAAAGATCCCATGCAAGATACGTGATACCGAAGCCGCCTTCGCCCAGCGCTTTGTCGATAAGGTACTTTTCCGCCAAAATGGTGCGTTGGGGCAGATGGTGGGGAGGCGACGGCGTGTCGTCCGCTTTTTTGTGACAACTCAGGCACACACGCTGTGCGTCCAGCGTGCCGAAACAGTGCATGCAGATATTTTTATTGGTTCTGATTCCCGACATTTGCTTCGCTCCTTAGTCGCTGACGACCTTTGCTACGATTGCGGAGTAATTGTCGTTGAATTTCCCGATCCGCGAGAGAAGCCGCGCTTCCATTTTGGCAAGCGCTTCTTCGGGTGTAGCCGAGGAGGAGAGATCCTCTTCCATTTCTTCTTCGTATATATATTCCCAAAAACCGTCGGTGCAGAGAATCACGGCATCCCCTTCTTCGAGCGGGACGGAATCGCAGTGACAGTCGGGTTCTACGTTGTAGTCGTTGCCGAGCACGCGCGTCAGCTTGTTCTGGTCTTTGTGCGTGCGGATATCGCGCAGTTTGATTTGTCCCAATTCCACAGCCAATTGGCTTAAAGAATGGTCCTTGGATTGATAAACGAGTTTGTTTTGACGGAATACGTAGATACGCGTATCGCCGATGTGGCACATGACGCTCTCGCTTCCGTCGGTTACAAAGCACGCCACGGTAGTACAGCTCGAATGAATCTCGGGGTGTTGGTTTTTATACTCCGATACGTAGGCGTGCGCCGATTGTATGTACGACTGCACGAAGTCGGGGGTAACGGCTTTGCCGCTGTCTACCGACCGTACCTGGTTATACGTTTCGATGATTTTGGTCGCGCAAAGCATGCTGGCGATTTCGCTTCCCACATAGGAACCGAGTCCGTCGCATACTACGAGACATGCCTCGCATCCGTTCACCGAACTTGCCAAATAGTCTTGGTTATATTCTCTGCCGCCTTGTTTGCAGAGATTTGCCAAAGCAATTCTCATAAGACCGTCCGCCATCCTAAAATTTTCTCTTATATATTGTACTATAAACTTGTATAAAAAGCAAGCAAAAAATATGTACGTGCCGCCGCGCGGCAAAAAGCGTTGCACGAACGGGCGAACGAACGAGGCCGACAAGATAGAATTTTGTGAAAATTATGTGAAAATGCTTGACGCCGCGGGGGGGGGCTGTGTTATAGTACATATATATTATTTATTAGTACCGAACGATTCAAAAGTTCGGTGCGTCGCTCGGAAGCGGACAACGGCGTCAAAATACGGAAGTATTTTGACGCGTTTTTTTTCGAAGAGACGGTGAGAGATCGGAATCAAAAAGGAAGGAGGCTTTTATGAAAAAACGGAAATGGATCGCGGCGGTGTTGGCATTCGTACTCTGCACGGCATTGATGCTTGCCTGCGGCAACGAAGCGGACACGGGGAACGACAGAGAAACCGGCGGCAATCCCACGATTGTAGACGGCGAAGGCGACGGCCAAACGGGCGGAGAGTCCGATGGCGATTCCGCGCCCGAGCATAGGCATACTTTTGCCGATACATATACGTATGACGCGGAATACCATTGGTATGCGGCAACTTGCGGCGATACCCAAGAGGTAAGCGGAAATTCCGCGCATACGTTCGGCGCGTGGTCGCAGGGCGAGGGTACGCTCACTTGCCTGTTAGACGACGACAATGTGCGTGTTTGCATTTGCGGTTACGAAGATCGGATTGCCGCTACGGCGCACAAACTAAGCGAGACTGCGCTTGTGGCAAAAGATTGCGATACCGACGGCGTCGCGGCGTACTGGACGTGCGACGACTGCGGCAAAATGTTCTCCGATGCCAATGCCGCGCATGAAATCACCGAACCCGCGGCGATACCGGCGTCGCACGGCGTACTTTGTCACGTTGACGAAGTGCCCGCTTCCTGTACGGCAGAAGGGACCGAGGAATTGTGGTATTGCGCGGATTGCGGGCAGAAATTCTCCGACGAGCAAGGTACGCATCCGATAGACAAAGCCGTCTCTGTTCCCAAAACGTCGCATGCGGTAGCAGTCAAATCGGGATCGGAATATTATTCGGGAAGTTTTGTATTGCCGAACGGTTTTTCGGTTGTGCAAAATGTTTCTTATAACGATTATTGGCAATGCAACGATTGCGGCAAAATGTTTGCGGATGAGAATTGCGAAAAGGAGATCACCAATCCCGCAAAATATCATGCTCGCGCCTTTCCCGTACTCTTTCTCGGAAACAATTTAATGTGTATTACCGGCAGTACGATTTATTTGTATTTTAAGGCGGAAGAAACGGGACGATACGCCATAAGTTTGAAAGACGCGACGTATGTAAGGATCGGCTACTTTACGAAGGACACGAATAATAGCGGAGTAACCGTGTATAATGCCGGATGGTCGGCGACAAACGCGTGTACGGAACACTTTGCCGCAAACGATCCCGTGGAAAACAATAAGTTGGGGAATCTCTTATATGCGGATATGCAAGAGGGGGAGGTGCTCTATATTTATTTGAACGGCATAACGGCAAACGAGGTGTTCGGCGTGAACGCGATAAAAATGGAGGATAACGTTTTGAATGAGGGCGACAATACGGTAAACGTAACCGTGGCAAACAGCGCCGAAGATATTGACGTATATCTGTTTATTCCCACCGAAAGCAAGACGTATTCGTTGACCGTTCCCGAAGGCGTATCCGTGGTAATGAACGGACGGGATATGATTGAGGACGGCGGTTTTGCAAATTTCGAAGCTATGGCAGGAGAATGCATAGAGTTTTGCTTTATATCCGCAACGGTGGGCGCGTATACGGCTACGATCGGCAACGAGATCGAATTACCTTCCGTTTTGTCGATAGACGAAGATGTGCGTTTTAAGTTGGAGAGCGCCGGTCTGAACGGATCCACTCCCATCTACGGGGTGAAAGTTCTTTCGTTGCAGGACATTGAGGACGGAGCGCGTTATACGATTACGATCACGGTACCGCGCAGCGCAGGGCAGTCGCAGTTGTATTTTGCCGTAAACTTCGAGGCCACGCAAGAATATGCGGGGCAGGAAATGATGAACAGCGACGCGGTGTTGAGAACGAACGCCTTGGCGATGGGTATGCAGAATCCCGAAAATTACGAGGTCGCGGGGAACGGCGCGACGGTGACGATTACGTTGACGTTGCATACAGACGATTTGCTCTACTTTACCACCAACGCGCTGGGGCAGGAGTTTACATTCGGCTTAGCCAAAGCGGAATAACCATACGGTATCCGTATATCCCACACGCAAAAAAACAGTTGCGAAAAAGCGCACTTCCCATAGGGAATTAAAAAACTAAATTATTAAGAGTTATACTTTCAAGCAAGGACAAAAGCTCTCGAACGATATGTTCGAGAGCTTTTTACTACAAACCTTTTAGAAAGATAAATTGAAATTTATCGTATCAAATAACTTTTCCATATCTCAAAATGTAGTGAGAGAAATTTTCGTCCACAACGACAAAGCCATTTCTTTCATAAAAATTCTTTGCAGGATTACTCTTAAAAGTATCCAAAAATATCGGTTTATTTAATTCATTTGCCTTTTTAATAAAGTCTTGCAAGATTAAAGAGCCTAATCCATTGTTACGATATTCAGGAAACAATGTAAAAACATCTACTATAATTTTTGTACTTTCTTCTTTATAATACACATATCCGGCAATTTGACTATTAACTGCAATTTTAAGAAGATTAGGTTTTAATTGTTTCAAATGATTTTCCATAATAGCCATATCGCAAACACCAAAGAACTCTAATATATACTTTTCAAAAGCGTCCATTTGGCACTTTATATAATTATCGTGGTCTGCGTCGGTATATGGCACTAATTCATAGATATTCATTATAGGTCGTTTATAATTCTCCGTTAAATTGAAATTTATCTTTACTTTTTGTTCTGCTTTCTTTTGATACTCAATAGTCTAATAAAGTCATCAAACAAGGAAGTGTCCGTCGGCTCAAACATTATCCATTTTCCGTCGTGATAAGTGTGAGTATTGTCATATATTTCTTGAACTTCTTTTGAATAGGTTTCCTTGTCAGTTTCAAACTTTAATCGCTCGTCTTTACCCAAGACAACCATAAAACCTACGCATTTTTCTCTTGCATATAAAGCGCAAAGCGTTTTACCTCCCCGACGGTATTTATATTCGTATTTCCACGCTTTGCCACCTTTGTCCCACAAACGTTCCATATCGTAGTATTCGTCGATTAAAGCGCACAAATTATTCCATACTTCGTACAGAGATTTTCCAACCAAAGTTGTCATTTCTTCTGTTGTAGGTATTGTATTAAGCATATAAGCCCTCCGATTTCTCCGCTAAATTGAAATTTATTTAATACAGTCGTGTATGTATTGAATAGGAACATCCATACGACTTGCGACCTGTTCGGGTGTCATTCCGCTATCTAAAAATCGTTGGCAAACAGTTTTCATATTTTCTCCGACCTCTATTATATTTCGGTCAAGGTCATAAAAGCGAATAACACGCTGTCCCCAAGAATGTGTTTTAATTGAGTGGACATAAACTATATCAAAGCCGCTCAACTTGTCTACGAAATTATCAAAATCATCAACTTCAAAATACAATTCAAAATTATTACCGCCATATGAAATTGTATCGTTTTCAATAAACTTTTTATATGTTTCTTGCGTTTGCAAAGCCAAACCGCCTGTTAATGTTTTGTTTGCGCCGAAATCCGCTACAATCTGTAACCCAAATAGTTTATTGTAAAATTCGACTGATTTTTCTATATCGGAAACAACCAACATAACAACCATATCTTTCATTTTATTACTCAAACGCAAAGAACAACGGCGTGCAGTTACAGGAACTCAAATACAACTACTTTACAGGCTACAACCTTACAAGCGACCAATACCGCTCGACGGGTATGCAGTATATGGGCGACTTTGAAACTTACATGAACGAGGTCAACAGCGATAAAGAAGCCCAACAGCGAGTGCTTTCCGAGTTCTATTACTACGATACGACGAACGGTATAACGTGGAGCGGTTTCAAAGGTCAGTACGGCAGCGTGGCAACCACGCTCAACCGTGAACAGCAATTTATTATCAAGATTGACAACCGTCCGTTCTCGATACAACTTACCGGACAATACGACGTTTACGGAAGGCTCTGGGGCTTTTTGTGGAATGTCAAGCAAGGTACGGTTTATTTCGATTACGGAGACGTGTTCGACTGCGTATTCTCGGCAATCAAGAGCAACGATCACGGTTACGGCG
>CAMUPJ010000039.1 GCA_947090725.1 uncultured Clostridia bacterium | reverse complement strand
TTGTATGCAGAAGCAGAGATGAACTGCGTGTGCGAGAGCAATATATTAAGCAAATGATAGCTGACGAACCGACAAAGAAAATGCTTGTTGCCGATAATGGAATGTGCTGTCTGTCTGTTAATAAGGAATCGTTAAAACGCAATACAGCTTTAATCGTTTACAGTATTATAATTCCGGTTTCATCTGTTGTATTAGGCTTGTGCATATTCGGTATTGTACGACAGTCTAAAACATTACGACGGTTAAGATAATCATAATAAGTTAAATTTCAATTTGTCAGATAATTATAAAAAGCGAAGAATTTTGAATTTCTTCGCTTTTTATATTCCCTATGGGAAGTGTGATTTACGGTAGTTTTCATAGGGAATTTTTCCACAAGTATAGATAAGTATAGCGCACTATACTTACCGCGTTTCTCTGCATAAGTTTCGTTTACGATGCGTGGCTTTCGTCCACTTTCCGTATGCGGGAAATTATCGGATTTCAAACCAGGTTTTATATAAGCCGCCGTCAAATCCCGCATGGCGGAAATCGGTCAGCGTCGCATCGGACAAACGGAGCAACAGTTTTCCGTCGGCGTCGACTGTCGGTTCGGCGGAAGATAACTCCGCCTCGGAAAGCACGGGAAGACACAGTTCCGTAAGCCGCTCTTTTACCGTAATACCCGTGCCGCCGTTACGTGCCGCACGTGCGGCGTTGTCGCTCAAATCATAGGCAAGCAATACAGGCCCGCGGTATATACTGAACTTTCCCGCATATTCGTCGCCGCCCTTTACGGTACGCGGAGAAAAGTCGAGACACAACTCCGCATGTCCGTCGGCGGGAATGCGCACATACCCCGCACATACTTCGGTACTTGTTCCGTCTGTTGTCAACGTCGCTTTCCGCGCCCAACCGGGAACGCGGAGAAAAACGTTCTTCCGCACGTTTACGCAGACGACTTCTATCTTTTCCGCATACGGATAGTTGCTTCGGATTTCGACGGAACTTTCCCCGCACACATAGCAAACCGGCTCAAACCCGTTTATATAAATGCCGTGTTCGTTTTCGGTCAGCGCCCATTCGCTATATTCGGCTACGCCGCGCGCGAAGTTGGCAGAACAACAGTTGAGCATAGGAGAGCCGGGTCGGCACTGAAAATCGATTTGATGGAAATTGGCCAGTTTCTCGCCCTCCATCGGCGTATCGTAGGTTGCCCACCCACCGGAAGGAGACACGGATCCCATCACGGCGTTATAATGCGCGATCTCCAAACTGTCGATCAAATCGGGGGTTTCCCGCAAACGAAACAGCTCCAACGTCAAAGCATCGAATGCCACCACACAGCACAGCTCGATTACGCCGTTTCGGTACGGCGTGCCAATCGCCTGTTCATCGGTGGAAAAACCGCCCGTATTGTGCACGTCGGTTTTCAGAATACTGCGCACAATCCTCTCGACGGCCGACAAGTACTTTTCCTCTCCGCCGGCGCGGTACATTTCCGCAAACCCCATAATCACGTGCAGGCTCTCCCAACGCGGTTTCGGGCACCGATAAAAATCTTTTCCCTCGTGCGCCCATTCCAAATAATTTCCCGCCTGCGGAGTGCGAAGGTCTTCTTCCGCTTTTCGGGCAAACGCATAATATTCTTCTTTTTTCGTAAGGTTATACAAAATGCCGAACGCATGGTATACCGCCAGATTCATTTCCGAAAAACCGGTTTCGGAAATTTTGCGGGCTTTGCCGTAAAACGTGCGCATGATCAAGCGGGCCATTCTCTCCGAAGCCTGCAGATACGTTTCGTTGCCGACCTCTTTGTACCACAGCAACAAACCGAACATGATATGGTAGTGCCCCCACAAGTCCCAGGTTTCTCCTACCGCTTCGGGATGTTGGGAAAGCGCGCCGCACAAGCGAACCTGCCGACTGAAACATCCGAGATATCCGTCGTCCGACTGGAACCCAAGCAACTTCTCTATGAAACCGAGCACGTATTTCTTCAGCGCCGTATCCCCCGTCAGTCGGTACACAAAGTAAGCGCCCGTCAGATACTTTCCCGCAAATTCCCCCGACCACGCCAATAAATCGCGATAAGGTTGAACGTCCCTCGCCGCAAATACCGATAGAATAGCGGGGTTGGTTTCGGCAATATCTTTGAGCCACTTATCGGAGATTTTTTGCGCAAGCCGCGCCGTGACGCCATCGTTTGCCGTCTTTGTCCAGTTCGCCGTTTTCATACCTATCCTTCCGTTTCGCAAAAGTACGCCAACGATTTTTGTCATTTATAAAATCGTTTTTATTGTAGCAAACCCCCTATCGTTTGTCAATGAATATCCGTCCCGTTCCCATAAGAAAAACCGCCCGTTAAGGCGGTTTGGCGGTTTGAGATTTATGCGTATTTTACCGCGTGACTTCTTCGTCGGGCGCGGGAGGATTTGCTTCCGCATCGCCGTTGTCGGGTTGCGACGCGTTTTGCCGCGTATACGTCTTGCCGTCGATGGTCACGCTCGTGTCGGTATAAGTACCCGCGATCTCCTGACCGTTGTCATACGTCAGCGTAACGCTTCCTTCGTCGGAATCGTATACGCCCGCCTGACTTACGGGTGTTCCCTCGGCGTCGGGGCCGCTGAACGTGAATTGATTCGTATCGCCGTTAAAGGTGAACGTGTACGTGCCGCTGTCGTCGGTCAACGTGAACGTCCCTTCGAGCGGTCCGTAGACAACGATGGGAGGCGGCGTAACACCCTCTTTGGCAAACTGCATATCCAGTCCGTTTACGTACACCCAGCCGTCGGCATTATATATGCCCGAATCCGTTTCGTCGGGATCGGTAAGGTTGAGCGTCAGATCCTCTCCGTCGATGAAATAGGTACCGTTGCGCGTATCGTATACTTCCGCACCCACCATGACGGTAAGCACACATGTTCCGTCGGCTTTGAACTCCAGCGTATAAGCGAATTCCGATTCTTCTCCTTCGCGGGTTATACCGTAGTAGACACCCACGGAAGGATCGTCCGGCGCAGGCTCTTCTTCCTCTTCGTCCTGATCAATGAATTTGAGCAACTTGCGAAGCGTCGCATCGCCGCCGTTGATAAACTTATTGGTAATACGGGAAACCTGGTTGTACATAGGTTGCGCCAACACGCTGTCGTCCAATTGCGCGCGTACGGGCGACATAAAGCTCATCCCCATCAAAAACGTCATGAGCACCATCACAATGGCAATCAGCCCCAAGCCGCGCACGGCGCCCATCACAAGCCCCAAAAGGCGGTTAAAAGCTCCTGCAAGTTTCCCTTTGGTCATGGCGTTGGCAAACATGGTAAAGAGCAACAACAGCAAGCGCAATACAATGAGCAATCCGAAGAAAACAACGATACTGAATACGCCGTTCGCCAACAGAAGCGCTACGTTTTGTCGCAAGTCGCCTCCTACGTTGGACGCGATCTTGATAAACGGATGAAGGATTACTTCCAAAATCCCCGTTGCGTTTTCCATCGGGGGAAGCTTGCCGTATATCCACTGATACATAGACCAACCTTTACCGGTGCCGATGACAAAACTACGCACGCCCGCTACGTCGAGCAATGCGCCTGCAATGGGCTTCGTGATAAAAAACGCAATCAGAAACGCAAAAAACCATCCGCAGAAAGAAATAAGCGTTTTGAAAAAACCCTTCCACAAGCCGATCAGCGCAAACAACGCTACAATGACGATAATAGCCAAATCAAAATAAGACATGTTTCCTCCTTTCCGTAGCCGGAAAGCTTTCCTTGTGTTCCTTTCTGAAAGTTTGCCTTCTTTTTGCTTTTGTAAACGTATAAAGGCGTAAAATCGGGTGACAATTCCGTTTATGAATATCGAAACATCCGAACGAATTGCCCAAAACGACTCCGTAGAAGCATTGGCGGGTGCACTCGGCACCCTGCGCCGCCCACCCGTTGTGCTCTGCATCGGTTCCGACCGTGTGACGGGAGACTGTATAGGACCGCTCGTAGGGCATATGCTGACCGTCCGCGGCCTTGACTGTACGGTGCTGGGCACGCTTTCCCAACCGGTCACCGCACTGAATCTCGAAGAAACGCTCCTTACCGTCAAACGCAAGTATGCGGGACGAAAGGTGATCGCCGTGGATTCCTGCGTAGGCGACGGAGACGAACTGGGAAAAATCCGCATACGCAGAGGCAGTCTGCATCCCGGTCTTGCCTGCGGCAAAAAGCTACCCAAAGTAGGCGACGTGAGCATTACCGCAACGGTTACCGTCGGCAAAGCCGACAATCTGTACTCCGTGCGGCTCGGTTTCGTTTTTTCGCTGGCAACGCAAATCGCCGACGCCGTCGAAAAAGCGCTTGTTTCCGCAAAGCGCACAGACAAAATACGGAAAATTCCTCACTACGTTACCACTATAGAATAAAGATATTTTAGCGCTATTAGCGCAAGATTAAAATTATATTAAAATTTTACAGATATCGGTCGAGAAATCCGAGTTCCCGCATGAGAGTGAGCGCACTCGAAGACGCGGGAAAGAAGTCGGGTGCAAGCGCCACGACGGTACGCACGTCGGCGGAATCGAGGTAATTGCGCAACCCGTACCCGTCGTCGGCATGTAAGCGACGGAAATACCGCCCCGCTTCGTCAAACACGGCATAGGCGTCGGAAATACTTGCCGATAGCTCGCTACGGTATTCGTTGAGACGGTAAGCCGCCAACGCCGTATTCTCCCAGCGGCGCACGGCGATGCGCGCCGCGGTAAACTCATCGAGTCCGAAATATTCGCTCAGCAGTTCCGCCCGCCGATTGTTATCGGGCGGCGGCGTGAATACCGCCGGACAGGAAATCCACTCTCGGTAAATGCGGCAAAGCACCGTCCCGAAAATAAATGCCAATTGACCGTACGGGCGTACGACACGATCTTCTCTGCGTAATAGCGCCGCGGCCGTGCGGGCGCAATCGTAAGCGGCTCCGCCTACGATATTCCCCTTGCCGTCCGCTTGCGACAGCAAAGACAGCTTAAGAGAGATCTCCGCCAACCGTTGCGGCAACTCTTTGTGATTGCGGTCATACTTACGCACAAGATCGAGCGCGCAGTACACAAGGTCGTAAGCGGTGCGCGTCACCTGCGCGCAAAACGGCCGCCCGCTTGTGCGCGCACAGACTTCGCGGTCAAACAATGCCACCGCCGCCGTACATATTCCGCCGAATGCGCCGGGCAGATCGTCGCCCGCCGAAAACAGGTCGCGGGCAATGGCGGCGCCCTTCGGCTCCACCCCCTCGACGGCCAAAACCGTATCGCCTCTGCGCACCGTACAATTACGGTGCAACACCGTAGCCGCGGCAGGTGAAGTCAACGTAATGAAAACGGGACGCCGCCGCAGTCTCCCCAACCGCTTGGCGCAATCGGCACACCCGTTTCCGCCCAAAGCGACCACCATGCGCACGTCGTCGTCTACGGGCATTTCGCCGATAGATTTTTCTTCCTCTTCGCAAGTTGTTATACGCACCGAAATTCCGCTGTGGCGCAGACGGGAAGCATATGTACCGGCCGCCGGCTCGGCATCGGCAACCAGCAAGACCACCGATCCGGTAGGCAAAAGTCGCGCAATCGCGGCAACGCCGTCGGAATCGTAGATTTGTGTTGCGAATCTGTGACCGCCGCAAGCACAGTCGTACGCTATCCCGAAGTTTCCTTTTTCGTCGGCAAAATCCTTCAATTCCGTCACAACGGTCGTTTCCTTTTCCATAGAAACCCAGTATACTACCGAACGGCACGGAAAAATCTTTCCGTTTTTGACGGAACGTGTCGAGTTGCGCAACAAAAAAAGGGTCCTCCTCTCCGGAAAGACCCTTTTGCTTTTTTTATCGATTCTCACTCCTCGTAAATACTCTTATACCGTTTCGTATATTTCGTAACGACCTTCTCGTTGTCCTGATAATAGGTGATACGCTCGTTCTGCCAAGCGGTAAACGCGGCATTCTCTTTGGTGCTCTTGATGGTATCGTAGAAAGTTTCCCGCACCGTCTTGTAGGCTCCCGGCGTAAGATAATCTTTGAGCTGACGGATATAGCCGGGCGTTACGTCTTGCGAGAAATACATGATATGCACGCCGTAATCGGTCACAACATACTCGGGAAGCACGTCGCCCACCGAATAATTGTTGTACAATTCCATCGCGCCGTCATAGAATTCTTCCATGTATCCGCTGTGCCCTTCGTCGTCGTTCTTTTTGACGGCGTACTGCGAACCGTAACCGAACGCGCCCGTATCGGTATTGTATTTATAGGTATAGGAATCAAACAGACGCTCCGCCTCTTTGGGATTGTTCTTTACACGATACATCGCGCTGTAGATTTCGTCAAATACTTCGTTCACCGTTTTGGGATCGGTGCGGTCGTCTTCTCCGTTGACGTGAGGATATACAACCGTCTCGTTGACCATCTGCGTATCCCGCATGACGGTAGCGTCTTTTCCCGCATTGCGCGGATCGGCTTTGTATGCCGCAAGATATGCGGTCTGTTCTTCGGAGAAAGGCAACAAGATGTGTTTTACGTAGAAATAGCTGTCGTCGCGCATATACAGCATCGTCGTACTGCCCCCCGAAAGATCGGTCTGGTACGCCTGCTGGTTGTCGCGATACTTCTCCTGCTGGTTGCGCAACTGCGTATTGTAAGCGTCTACGACTTCCTGGTCGGTCACGGTAACGTTGCCCACGATATATTCTTGCAAGAGCGTAAGTAAGATGCTCTGCTCGGCCGTGCGTCCTACCAAGTATTCCATGTAATGCGTGCCGCCCAACATAGGATATACATTCTCTATGCCGCGCGTATTGATAATGTCTTCAATCTTTTTATCGTCTTCGGCAAACTTCGCCTTGTCTTCTTTGGTTGCTTTGAAGTCGTCTTCCGCCAAAGTCTTGATGACCGACAAAAACCGATTCACGGCTTCACGGTCGAGACTCTTTTGATCTTCGCTACCCCACATACAGGGATAGTTTGCTTCGCTCGGCACCCATTCGATATACTTGGGCACTTGCACGGGAACCATGACGGGCGTTACGCCGTCCGGCGCATACATGGGTACGCCGTCCTGATCCACTGCCTGCTCGTATACGATATTGCCGTCTTTATCCTTTTTGTCTTCGTACACGATATTACCGCGCTCGTCGGTCTCGTAATAGGTATAGTCGTCTTCGGTGGTCTCGGCCTCGGGCGTGGGATAGGTCGTCTCGGCGCTCACGTCTTCTTCGTCGTCACTGCTCGGCGCAGTCTCGTCGAAATCGCTGTAGATATCGCCGCGCAACGTCGTAAGGCGGCTGTCGATGGCAGAATAAATGTATTCCTGCTTTTGGTTTTCTTCCTTCTGCGTCCACTCGATTTCCCCTTGCTCCAAAAGGCGTTCCGCTTCTATGAGCAGAAGTTCGCGCGTGACAAGCTCGTCTAACAAACGGTTGACCGCCTGCTCGAGGGTGAGATTGTAGTTGGAGACGTACGACGCCGCATAACTGTTGCAAGCGCTGATAAGATCGCTCTTATAGATATACCGTTTGCCGCTCTCGTACGTAACGCCGTTGTGCGTATCGACAATGGAGTCGATGGTCGCCACCACCTGACGGGCGTCTTTCTCGTTGTTGTGCTCGATCAATGCGCAACCCGCAAAGAGCGAACAGCACATGAATACACTGAGAATTACCGCTAACAATTTTTTACGCATGTTTATAATAAACTCCCGAAAAGTTGCCAAAAAATTCGACACATATAAGTATCAACATTTATTATATAGGATTGCCAAAGAAAAAGCAATTAAATTACCTTACTTTTTGTGACAATCGTCTAAAAATTTGCGCAGTTCGTCGGTGGCGTTGCGACCCGTAAATTTGATACGAACCTCTTTGTCGGTAAACGTGACGCCCTTGCCCACCGCAATATAGGTTGCCGCATACGGTGGCAAATCCCGTATGGAAGGAAACGCCAATACGACGGCGCCGCCGCGCATACGCACGCTCGAAGCCCCTACGCGCGCCGCAAGATTTTTGATAAGGCCGATACGAACGAGATTTACGGCAGGCTGCGGCACAGGTCCGTAAATATCCGTCATGTCCGCCACAAGAGCGTCGCACTCGCCTTGCGTTGCGAGTTTGGCGATGCGTGCGTACAATCGGATCCGCCACTCTTTGTCGGGCACGTAGCTTTCGGGAACAAATGCCGAAAAGTCGCAAGTGACCACTACGTCGTTCTTCTCCTCGTCCGTCGATTCGCCGCGCAACTCATCCACTGCCGACTGCAAAATCTTACAGTACATATCGTACCCGACTTTTTCGATATGCCCGTGCTGTTCCCGTCCGAGTATATTGCCCGCACCGCGGATTTCCAGATCGCGCATAGCGATCTTGAAGCCGCTGGACAGCTCGGTATACTGCGTGATAGCGTCCAGTCGCTTATATGCCTCTTGTGACATAATTTTGGACGGGTCGTAGGTGAAATATACGTACGCAAGCCGATTACTTCGTCCCACTCTGCCGCGAAGCTGGTACATTTGGCTCAGCCCGAGGCGGTCGGCATCCACCACGATCATGGTATTGGCACGCGGCATATCGATTCCGTTTTCGATGATGGTAGACGCCACCAGAATATCCGCATGCCCCGCCGCAAATTCTTCTATGACGGCGCTCAAAGACTCTTCGCTCATCTGACCGTGCGCCACGCGCACTTTGCATTCCGGCACAATGGCGCCGATCCCCGCGGCAAACGAATCGATATTCGCCACGCGGTTGTACACGACAAATACCTGTCCGCCGCGTCCCGTCTCGCGGCGAATCGCATCGGCCACCAACGCTTCGCTGTACTCGGTCACAAAGGTCTGTACCGGCAACCGATCGGCAGGCGGCGTATCCAGCACCGAAATATCGCGGATTCCCGTCATCGACATATGCAACGTGCGCGGAATGGGCGTGGCCGACAAGCTCAGCACGTTGACGTTGACTTTCAACTTTTTGATCTTCTCTTTGTCCGCCACTCCGAAACGCTGTTCTTCATCGAGAATCAACAGTCCGAGATCGGCAAACGATACGTCGGCGCTCAGCACGCGGTGCGTACCGCATACGATATCCGCTTTGCCGCAAGCGAGAGCGCCCAACGCATCCTGCACCTGTGCCCGCGAACAAAAACGGGTGAGTTCCGCTACGCGCACCCCGAACTTTTCCATGCGTTGCCGCACCGTCTCGTAATGCTGATGCGCCAAAATCGTAGTGGGCGAAACGAACGCTACCTGCTTCCCTTCGCAAATAACTTTGAAGGCGAGACGCATGGCTACTTCCGTTTTGCCGAACCCCACGTCTCCGCACAGCAGGCGGTCCATAATCTTGCCGCTCTCCAAATCGCGCAATCCTTCCTCGGTGGCCACCAATTGGTCTTCCGTTTCGGTAAACGGAAAATCGGCGCAGAATTCATCGAGAAGCGACTCGTCCCGAGAATAGGCGTACCCTTGGGCGGAAGCGCGTTGCGCGTACAATTCCACCAACCCGAGCGCCATATCTTTTACGGAGCGCTTGACTTTTTCTTTGAGACGCGCAAATTCGGCGCCGCCGATCTTATTGAGCTTGGGATGCTCGGAAGCCACCAGTTTACTGAGGCTGTCTATATTTTCGATGGGCAGATACAGTTTGTCGTCTCCGGCATAGCGCACCACCACATAGTCCCGTTCACTGCCGCCGATATCCAGCTTACAGATATTTTCGCACAGTCCGATTCCGTGCACGCGGTGTACGACGTAATCACCCACTTCGGGCAGTACGAACGCGTCTTTGCCCGAACGCTTAATCATCTTTTTGGCAGACCGTTTGCCGATATCCAACGTACCCACCACAATGCGGTTACAATCGAAAAACGTCGCCCCGTGCGGCAAAAATTCGGTGCGAAGCTCCGCCGCGCTTCCTTTACGAAGCTCGACAAAGAGATCGCGCAACCGCTCCCGCGTCGCCTCGGCGCCGCACAGCACGGTCACACGGTAGCCGCGATGCGTCCATATCTCTATATCCTCGGCAAGCGCCGGCAAATCGCGCGAATAATCGGGCAATACCGTCGACGAAAAGCGAAACAGTTTTTGGGGCGCAAACAAGCGATTCTGCCCGTCGACGGCATGGAACGCCAAAAGCCCCGCCGCCTTGACACCGTCGATTTGCGGCGTTCCGTACAGGGAATCGAGACAAAACGCGAAAGTGTCGCCGGCCGCAAACAAACTGCGAAACCGCGCCTCGTGCTCACTGCGCAAAACGCGCGCGTTGTCCGCTACGCTTTTGGCGTCGTCGAAAACAATCGTTTCGCCCGCAAAAAACGCATCGAATCCTTGGTGGGGACAGAGCGGCAAAAGGAAGGAGAACCGCACACTGCGGTCTCCTGCCGTAAGCATTGCGTCCGCCAGCCCCGCCGCATTCGCCAACCGACCGGCCGACGGATTCGCATGCAACCGCGCCGCAACGTCCGCCGCCTCCCCGGCCGAGAGAAACAAATCGGTCGCCGGCAAAATACAGGCGCATTCCAACGACTGCCGCGCCGCTTGTTCGGCGGGATCGAAAGCGCGCACGGCCTCTACCTCGTCGCCGAAAAATTCGATGCGGCGACTCTTATCGTCTCCGATGCTCCACACGTCCAGAATATCGCCGCGCACCGCAAAACTACCCTGCTCCGTCACCTGTTCGGCCCGCACGTACCCGAGCGAAACGAGTCGCGCGCTCAGTTCTCCCTGTTCGTACTCTTCGCCCTTGCGGATAGTCAGAACCCCCGAAAGCACGTCCTCCCTACGCGGATACAATTCCAAAAGAGAGGCGGCCGTCGTCACCAATACGTCGATATCGCCGCGCAAAAACGAAACCGCGGCGGACAATCTGCGGAATTCGTTTTCGGTGGATTTGCTGCACGCACAGGAGAGCACGTCGTCCTTCTGCGGCATAAACGCCGTACGAAGTCCGAGCGCCTCGAATTCTTCCCGCACGGTCGTTATACCGGAGAGATCGGCGCACACGTATATAAACCGTCCCAACGTCGCGGCCGACAGCATTTTGTCGTATCCGCGCATGCCAAAAGCCGAGACGGCACCGCCGTCCCGGACATTTCGCAACATTTCCGCCAGTTCCCCCGCAGGGGTGAGTAGGTCGTCGATCGTCATTTTGCCTGTAAGAGTTTCTCCACTTCGTCGCACGCTTTTTCGATTGCGGCGGCGAGTTCTTCCCGTTCGGCCCGCGGCACCTCGCCGAGCACGTAATCGGCCAGCGGCATATGCTCGGGCGGGCGCCCGATGCCGATACGCACCCGCGGAATCGCCTCGGTGCCGCATACCGCCACCACGTTGCGCATGCCGTTATGCGTACCGCCGCTTCCGTTTGCCCGTACCCGTATCGCGCCCCGCGGCAAATCGATATCGTCGAAGAGTACGATCACGTCGGTACTTGCGGCTTTATACCGCGCCATCAATTCCTTAACGGCTTGTCCCGACAAGTTCATATACGTGAGCGGCTTGCAAAGCACAAGCTTTTCTCCGCGATACGATCCTACCCCCGTCAGAGAAGCACACTCTTTGGTCTTGAGACGAATACTGAGTCGGTCGGAAAGACAGTCCACTGCCAAAAAGCCCATATTGTGAAAGGTATAGGCATACTCGTCTCCGAAGTTTCCCAACCCCACCACGATTTTCATCTCCGCTCTCCGTACTTACGCGTTCCGTTCGACAAACTCGTTGAGCTTATCGAGCATCACATTCAATTCCACGCCGTGTGCCGCCGCCGCTTGCTCTACCGTCTCCCCGCGGGAAATGGGGCAACCGAGACAATGCATACCGAACTCGAAAAACACGGGACCGATGTCGGGCGCCACCTGCAATACTTCGTAAATGGTCATGTCTGCCGTAATCTTAGCCATACGCAAACCTCCTTTTGATATATTCGTCGTTATTGTACCCGATTTCGGACGTTTTGTCAACGTCCCCGACGGTTTTTTCCGATCCGCCGAACAAATACCGAAGGGAGGACGTTATCGGCCCTCCCTTCCTTTCTTTGCCTGTAGCAGGAATCCGTCGAATACGAAACCGATCAGCTCGGATTCTCGATCGCGTCTAATTCGTCTCTGAGTTTGCGAAGGTTTTCACGCTCCAACTCAATCAGCGACGAAAACACCCGGAAATACTCGGCGTCTTTATCGCTGGGCGTCGTATGATTCAAAAAAGCTTCCAACAAAGCCGATTGAGAGCGGGTGCGCTTTTTTTCCAGCGATTCGATCTCGTCTTCGCTTTCTTGGATCGCCTTTTTCAATTCGCTCTTTTTAGACATCGTTTCCTCTCCTTTCCAATATTATTTTTCAACCTTACGCTCGTAGTATAACATGAAACGTACGAAAAATCAAGTTTTTGCACTATTATTATTTAGGATAACTTAGCGATACATTCCACCGTTCGGGCGTAGTCCGCTTTGACTTTTTCCAACAACGGCTCGAGATCGGCTCCGTATTCCGAGCGCCCTCTGAGCGCCTCGGTCAGATCGTGTGCCGACGCATACAACACCGAAAGCGACAAATTCATGCACACCCCTTTGATCGTATGCGCGGCGCGGAACGCCTCTTCCATATTGTGCGATGCAATCGAATCGCACAAGAGCGCAAAGCTTTGATCCTCTGCGACTTTACGCAAAAATTTGGCAACTCTCTCGTCGGTACGCAAACGACTCATCACGTCGTCGTAATTTGCTCCCATCGCCTCGTAACATTCTTTTACCGTCATCTTGTCTCCTTTCCGTCGTCCCATTCGGACGCGCCGGGCATTTCCATCCCCTCGTCATAAAAACAGTATGCGTTCTTCTTTTGCCGTTTGACGACGTACATCGCCGTGTCCGCGCGCCGAAAGAGCGCTTCGTAATCTCCTTGGAAGTTCTCCGTGCAAGCGATTCCCATGCTTACTCCCACGTCGAATTCCTTGAATTTTACCGTCAGCCGTTTGAAAATACGTTGTATCTGCGGCTCGACGGAATTTTTGTATTCCATAAAAATAAGAAATTCGTCGCCGCCCATACGCGCACCGATATCGGTACTGCGGATGTTTTCACGGATACGTCGCGCGATTTCCTCCAACACTTCGTCGCCGAACAAATGCCCGTATACGTCGTTCGCCTGCTTGAAATTATCGAGATCGAAAACGGCAAGCGCATAACGCTTTTCTCCGCTTTCGGCAAGTCGCGCCGAAATCCGGCTCTTGGCCGCGTTGTGGTTCAAAAGCCCCGTCCGCGAATCGCAGTCCGCCTTTTTCTCCAAATACTCCATGGTTTCCGTCTCGTCGTTGACGTCTACGATTTTTCCGATGGCGCCCTCCAACTCGGACGGCACGGTATCGCTCCACATGGCTTTGGCTATCAGCTTGTACCACTTCTTTTCGCCGCCGATGGTAAGCACGTATTTTTCGCTTACAACCGAATCTTCCGGCGTCGTCGCCTTGATACGCGCGACGAAATGCGCAAAATCCTCTTTGGTGATCATGCGGCGCCAAACTTTGTTTTCCAGAGGATCGACGATTTTGACCGGCATTCCCAGCGATTCGGCGCCCCACTCCGACAGCAGAATCATCTCGGGGGTGGCCACGTATTCGAAAGTGATCTCTCTGGAGATGTCGGCCAGAAATTTGAACTTCATACGCTCGTGTTCCAACAAGCGAATGGAACGGTTGGAAGCATCGGCGCCGTCATGAGAAAGCACCTGCTTTACGGTATCCTGAATACTGCTTTCGGATG
>CAMUPJ010000038.1 GCA_947090725.1 uncultured Clostridia bacterium | reverse complement strand
TACGCCGATCGGAACGGCATACCCTTTGACGGTCTTTTTTTCCAACGCTTCGATAACAAGTTTTGTGATCTTCTCTACTTCGGACTGTTCCATAACTTCCATTCCCTTTCCGTTACATTTCCGTATATAAATACAAAGAAATGCTTGCGCTGCTTCTTTGCCGTATATCGAAATTCCACCCCGTGCGGCGTCGTGTCGCACAGGACGGGAGCGTTCGATTTTTTTTACTCTTTTCGAGCTTTGGATGATGAGACGCCGATGCCGCCGCACGGACGGCATCGGATCATCTTATCCGGGTAAACCTTATTTCAGGCTGGGCAGAATCTTCTCAACGTCCGAATGCGGGCGAGGGATTACGTGGGTCGCCACAAGCTCGCCGAGGTGGCTAGCATTGTTTGCGCCCGCCTCGACAGCCGCTTTCACTGCGCCTACGTCGCCGCGAACCATCACCGATACGAGTCCGCTACCGATTTTCTCGGTGCCTACAAGTACCACGTTTGCCGCCTTGAGCATGGAGTCCGCCGCTTCGATTGCCGCTACCAAACCTCTGGTTTCCACCATTCCGAGTGCTTCCTGTGCCATTTTTCTTTACCTCCGAAAAATATTTCTTTTTTTCTTTTTTATTGTTGTTACCGACAGCTTACTATCTGCCGCGTGAACACGATTGGATTTCGGCAACGCTTCCGTTGCCCGTAGGTTTTATTTACTCTTCTTTACCGGTTCGCTCGGGCGCATATCCGGCGCCATCACGGACGTATTGTCCGGCGCGTTTTTGCACTTAAGCCGTGCCGCACTGAGCTCCACCATCTTGATCGTCTCGGGATGCGGACGGGCAATCACGTAACTGGCAACCGGAGGACGAAGACCGTTTTTCGCGGCTGCTTCCACCGCGTTGTTTACGGCCGAAACTTCGCCCGTGACGACAAGCGTCACCAGTCGTCCGCCGAGCTTACGCTCCCACGTTACCAGCTCCACGTCTGCGGTTTTGCACATGATGTCCAGCGCGTCCACCGCCGCCGTGACGCCCGATATTTCGATAAATCCCAATGCGTTGTACATTTCTGTCCTGTTCCTTTGCCGCCTTATGTAAAGGTCGGGCGAAAAACTTGCGGTTCGCACCCAATCGCGCGATCCCTGTAGCGGTTTCTTTTCCGAATTACCGACCGATACCCCTTAGTTACCGAACTTCGGCAATATCAGTTCCACGTCGGTGTGCGGCGAAGGAATTACGTGCGATGCAACAAGTTCGCCCAAGCGACTTGCCGATGCGCTTCCCACGTCCACCGCGGCCTTCACTGCGCCCACGTCGCCGCGTACCATGACGGTTACCAAGCCGCTACCGATTTTCTCGGTACCGATCAGCGTTACTTCCGCCGCTTTGGTCATTGCGTCTGCCGCTTCGATCGCTGCCGTAAGGCCTCTGGTTTCCACCATTCCGAGTGCCAAATTAGCCATGTGTCTATACCTCCTCTCGCTTTTGCCGTACTCTTTACGGCAACAAATTCCGGCTTTTCATAAAGCCTTGCCGAATTTATACGTTGCGGATATTACGAAGTCTTCGCAATACGCCGCGTGCCCTTTACTAATTTTTATCGAAAGCGCACAGTTTGGCCATTTTTTCCGTATCGCTTTCGGGCTTGGCTATGATATGTTTGGTGACCACACCCGAAATCTTTTTGGCCACTTCTTCGCCGGCCGCCACTGCCGCCGTTACGTCCGCCACGCTTCCGCGATACTTGACTGTAATCAGAAGCGGTACGGGAAGCTTATCGGCATTGGCCGGTTTATTGCGGTCAAACGGCTCTAACGTTACGTTGGCCGCTTTGGCCCCCGCATCCCCTGCCGCAAATGCCGCCACAAGTCCGTAAACTTCGAGTAATCCTAATGCTTCGTTCATATTGGTATCCTTACTTACTTATTGATGACGGCGATCTTCAGTCCTTCCATGCGGATGTTCGTCTTGAACGCTTCGTCGATATCTTCCAACGGGAAAGCGTGCGTTACAAGCTTATTGAGCGGAAGACCGATTGCTTTGGCGCGTTTGATAAAGTCGAACGTCGTGGCATAGTCGCGAAGCGTATAAACCCAAGATCCCACCAGCGTGATTTCCTTGGCGCACAAATCGAAGTGGGGATTGATGGTGGCGTCGCCGCCGTTGATAAAGAATCCCAACTCGCAAAGTCCGCCGCCGTTGCGGATGAATTTGTAGATGTTGGAATGCGCCGCGGGGCTACCCGTACACTGGAAGGCGAAATCCGCTTCCTTGCCGCCGAATGCGTCTTTGACCGCACCGGCAAGCGCTTCGATCCCCTTGTGTTCTTTGAAGTTGACCGTTTTGCCCGCGCCCATTTCTTTGGCAAACGCAAGACGCTTTTCTTCGCCGTCTACCGCTACGATATTCTCGATTCCCAAGGTGCGGAGCACTGCGATACAAATGAGTCCGATAGGGCCGCAACCCTGCACGACCACGCGCGAGTTGAAGCGCAAGATGTTGGTCAGTTTGGCGCGCTCTACGGCGTGTACCAGTACGGCACACGGCTCGATGAGCACACGGGAATACAAGTCGAGATCGGACACGTTGAACACGGTGGAACCGCCGCGAATCAGAATGTAGTCGCTGAACCATCCGTTCAGATGCACGTCGTCGTCGGGCAACAGTCCGTATACGTCCGCACCGCCCACGTTCTGCTTGTTGAGATCATACATGGTGATGTCCGGATTGTCTTTGAAGATCATGCAGGTCACGACTTTATCGCCGAGTTTGAGGGGTTTCCCCGCGCTGTCCGTCTTGACGTTCTTTCCCATTTTCACGATCTCGCCGGTACCTTCGTGACCGAGCGCCACGGGAATGAGACCGAACGGATCTTTGCGGTATTCATGCGCGTCGGTGCCGCAAATGCCGCAACCTTCCACTTTGACCAAAATATCGTCGTCGCCCACCGTCGGCATGGGGAACTCTTTGATCTCCATTTTTTCTATGCCGGTCAACATGGCCACGTGCGCCGTTTGGGGAATCGCGCCGCCTACGCTTGCGGTTCCCGTACCCGAAGCCGACACGTTTGCGCCGAGTTCTCCGAGCACTTTCTTTACGATTTCTTCAATCTTATTCTGTTCCATTTCTTATTCTACTCCTCTCCGCCCCTTGTAGAAAGCGGAAGCGAAAACTTTTACTGCATTGCCACCCATACGGGTTCGGCAAGCGATCGTAACGCCGTATTGCGCTTTGGACGACCTATCTGATACAGAGGCTGTCGCTCATCGTGCATCTGCGACGCTTCGTAAAGGTCGACGCACTGGTCAGCCCTTCTCCCGTACGGCTCGCGATGGTAAAGGTGCAGAAACCCTCTCCGCCGAAACCGATGGCCGCATAACTCGGCGCGTTCTTCACCAAAATCGCCGTGTCGATTGCCTTGGCATACGTTGTAATGTTGTCGATGTTTTTGCTATGTATGTGCGCCGAGTGACGGTTGCCGTGCTCCAGCCATACCGCCGTGTCCACGCCTTCTTCGAAATCCTTCACCCGTACGATACCCAAAATCGGCATCATGAGTTCTTCGGTGATCAACGGATGCTCTTTCGGTCCTTCGAAGATAATGCAACGGATACTGCTCGGTACTTCCACGCCTACCATATGCAGAAGCGTTTTCGCGTCTCTGCCCACACATTTACGGTTGAGTCCTTTGGGCGTCAGCACGCAATCGATGAGCTTTTGCTGCACTTCGGGACTTGCAAGATAGCAACCCTGCTCTTTTATCATGTAGTCTATAAGCGTATCGCAGATACTCGAGACCGCTACGACTTCCTTCTCGGCAATGCAAGGCAGGTTATTGTCAAAGGTGCAACCGTTGACGATGTCGCGCGCCGCTTTCTGAATGTCTGCCGTCTCATCCACAAGAGCGGGAGGATTGCCCGCGCCTGCGCCGATACCGCGCTTGCCGCTACTGAGAACCGCCGTCACCACGCCGGGACCGCCCGTCGCCGCAATCAGCGGAATGTCTTTGTGTTTCATGAGAATTGCGCTGGACTCCATAGTGGGTTTTGCCATAGAGCACGCGATATTCACGGGACCGCCTGCCTCCAGCGACGCTTCGTTGATGAGGTTGACGGCAAAGTTACTGCATTTGACTGCTGCGGGATGCGGATTGAAAACCACCGTGTTGCCGCCGGCAATCATGCCGATGGAGTTGCAAAGCACCGTCTCGGTGGGATTGGTGCAAGGCGTGATCGCCCCGATGACGCCGAAGGGGCCCATCTCCACAAGGGTGAGTCCTCTGTCGCCGCTCCATGCGGTGGTGGTAATGTCTTCGGTGCCGGGGGTTTTTTCGGCAACGAGACGGTTCTTGAGAATTTTGTGTCCCACGTTGCCCATGCCGGTCTCTTCCACCGCCATACGCGCCATAACTTCCGCGTTTTCCATAGCCTTGCGACGAATGCCCGCAATGATCTTCTCGCGCTGATCCATCGTCATTTTCTTGACGACTTGTTGCGCCTTCTTCGCCGCGGCGATCGCTTCGTTCATATCGTTGAAAATGCCACGGAGCGGCGTATCCTGCATTTCACTGATGCTGATTCGCGCCATGACTTCTTTTACGATATCCGAAACCATATTTTCGTTTACCGACATAAAATGTCCTCCCAATACTTCTTGCCGACTTGCGCAAGCGCGGTGTCTTGCGCCAGAGTTCCGCCCGATACCCCCAAGCCGCCTACGATTTTGCCGTCACGGTACAGCGGCTCGCCGCCGCCGAAGATGACGATTTTGCCGTCGTTGGTGTGCTGTATCCCGTACAGTTCCCCGCCCGGCGCCGCCAGCTTTGCCAGCGTCTTCGTGGGCATCTTGAGCGCTACCGAGGTATACGCTTTGCCGAGCGCTATGTCGTAGCTCGCCAAATACGCGTCGTCCATACGCATGACCGCCACGGGATTTCCACCCCCGTCGGTCACTGCCGCAATTGCGCACATGTGCATTTGCTCTGCCGCCTCGAATACCGCGGCGATAATCGCCCGGGCGGCTTTGAGCGTGATATTCGCGCCGGGCACGACTCCGCTCTTCTCCGCCAAAGCTTGCTTTACGGCGCCGCGTACGATTTTGTCTACGTCGGCGTTATGCATCTCAGAGCCCCAGCTCCTTGATGACCTTGGACGTAATGTTCTTGATCAAATCTTCGGTAGCACCGCTCGTAGCGCAATCGCCTTTGCCGCCGCAGCTGCCGCAGTTGTGGCAGGAAGGCTTGCCTTCTTTGTTGTTGGGGCAAAGATTTGCGGGATGTTTACCCGTCATACCGAACTGGCGGCGAATTTCGTAAAGACGCTGTACCTGCGCATCGCTGAGCTCTTTGGGTCCACCGAGCTGACGGGAAAGATACAGGAGCTGTGCGTAGAATTCCACCGACTCCATCTTGTTGTATGCGGCAAGCAGGCTGTCGGAGAACGTAAGCGCGCCGTGGTTCTCGAGGAGCACTGCGTCAAAGTACTGTACGTACTCGCTTACGGCGTCGGGAATCTCATTGGTGGAAGGCGTGCCGTACTTGGCGATGGGCACGCAACCGAGTGCGATGACCGCTTCGGGCATAATGGGTTGCGTAAGAGGAATGCCCGCGATAGCGAACGCGGTAGCGTACATGGGATGCGCATGCACCACCGATTTTACGTCGGGGCGCTCTTTGTATACGCGCATGTGCATCTTGATCTCGCTGGACGGCTTGAATCCGGGATTGGCCTGGATTACCTTACCCTCTGCATCCACTTTGCAGATATACTCGGGCGTCATGAAACCTTTGCTCACACCGGTGGGGGTGCAAAGGAACTCGTTGTCGCTGATTTTGACCGAGATATTGCCGTCGTTGTTGGCAACCATGCCGCGATTGTAGATACGCTTGCCGATATCGCAAATCTGCTTTTTGATCTCGAACTCGTTTACCATTTTTATTTCTCCTTGTTTTATGTGGTTTTATTTTGTTTTTTGTTTTGTTTTTCTATATTATACCGCAGAACAAACACCATGTCAATACTTTTTGTGTGGTTTTTTATGGGATTTTACTTGTTTTTTGTGGTTTTCAAGTCTTGGTGATTTCACATACCGAAAAATCGAGTTTACTGCGGCAATATTCCAAAATGGCGGCAAGCGCCGACTGTACTTCGCTGACCGCCCCCGTCATAATGAGGGTACCGCTGTCGTGAAAGTCGATATGCGCAATTTTCACGCCCGAGGCTTTCACGCCGATATCGCCGGCGATCAAAGCGAATTCGGCAGGCGACGTATTGACGATACCGATTGCGTTGCCCCCCGCCCCGTCGAGATCGGCGGCCGCATAGAAACTTTCGTCGGGATTGGCGATCACATGCGCCAGCGTAATCTGTTTGCCGGGTACAAGTTCCTGTACGATACGGATTTTTTCTTCGGTGGTAAGATTTCTCTCCATGTCACCCTCCTATCTGGCAACGAAGCCGACAATTGCGTTCCGCCGCACGCAACAATTCGGTCATAAACGCATTGTCGGGCGGCACGACGTCTTTCATCGAATAGTCTCTTCCAAGTCCCGCATATTTATCCTGCCCGAGACGGTGATACGGCAACAAGTGCAATTCCTTTACGCCCGGAAGCGAATCGGCAAACCGCGCTATGGAAGCGATTTCCTCCGCCGTGGCGTTGAACGCGGGAATCACCGGAACGCGCACGATAAGCTCGGTAAGTCCGCTCTCGGCAATCTTGCGCGCATTTTCCAGCATAAGCTCGTTGGATTTGCCGGTAAATTCGCGGTGCTTTTGGGCGTCGGTATGCTTAACGTCCAAAAGATACTGATCGATATACGGCAACATTTTCTCGATCGTACCCCATTCGGCGCATCCCATGCTTTCCACAGCGGTAGTAATTCCGCGATATTTACTCTCCCGCAAGAGAGCAAGCGCGAAATCGGGTTGACACAACATTTCTCCGCCCGAAAGCGTGAGTCCGCCGCCGCTGCGACGGTAATATCCGCGGTCGCGCTCCACGACGTCCATCACCTCGCCCACGCTTACGTCGCGACCGATGGTTTTTACGCCGTCCTGCGTCTGCATGGTCTCGATCTCGTAGCGTTGCGACTCGGGATTACAACACCAGCGACAGCGCAAAACGCACCCTTTGAGAAACACGATGGTGCGAATGCCCCGCCCGTCGTGAATCGAGTAGCGCTGAATATCGAATATTCGTCCTGTGACTTGCTTGTCTGACATGGAACTTCCTTTTACCCAAAATAAAATGTATATCGAGAAGAAACCCGAATAAAGCGGAGATTCCCCGGAGGACATAGACGGGTGTGAAGAGCGAAAACAGGCGCCTTGGCACATATGACCTGCGAAAAACTTTCGCGGCCTTTTACAATATCTATCTGCTCCAAGCCTGCTCGGTTCTGTTGATAATATCGTCCTGAAGCGAACGGGACAACGTGGTGAACAAAGCGCTGTACCCCGCCACGCGCACGACAAGGTGGCGATAATTCTCGGGATGCTTCTGCGCATCGATCAACGTTTCGCGACTCACTACGTTGAACTGCATATGACTGCCCTTCTGATCGAAGTACGTGCGAATGAGCGCCACAAACTTCTCCAATCCTTCTCTGCCCGCAAGCGCCGAAGGGTGGAATTTCTGATTGAACAAGGTACCGTTGCTGGCAATATAATGGTCCAGTTTGCTGACCGAGTTGGCCGTCGCGGTAGGACCGTTTACGTCCCGTCCCGCCGTGGGACTCACACCGTCCGCAACGGGAGTGTAAGCGTATCTGCCGTCTGGGGTTGCGCCGGTCTGCGCGCCCAAAGGCACGTTGGCGGACACAGGGTACAAACCCGCTTGGAACATGCCGCCGCGGGGATTCTTGTACGTCTCGAGCGGGCGGGTATACATATACGCCGCTTCGCGGGCAAACGCGTCGGCCTCGTCGTCGTCGTTGCCGAAGTGTACCACGCCGTCGATGAGCGATTTGATTTCTTCGTAGCGCTTTTTGTCGGCGGGCGTCAACGACGCCAACACGCCTTGCAACACGGCGGGCACGTCTTTTTCGGTGACGGTCTTACCTTCGGCACGCATCGCACGCACCACGTCGGCAGTGATGTCGGCGGCGCGCTCCTCGGTCAGATTGCCGTAGTTGTAGTACAGCGCGCGCTTGAGTTCTTCGATCGTGAATTTCTTTTGATCGTACACGAGCGTTTTCACCGCGTTGAGCGAATCGCCCATATTGGCCACGCCGAAGCCCTGCGGCCCCGTAAAGTTATAGATTGCCCCGCCCTCTTGCACACTCTTGCCGCGCGCAATACAATCGTCCACAAGACAACTCTCGAGAGCAAGCGGGGCGCGCTCCATGTGCGCGTAGTCGATAGCATTGTCGGCGTTGACAAGAAGTTCGATGGCATAGTTGATCTGCTTGACGTACGCTTCGCGGAACTTTTCGTAAGTGTCGAACGACGAAACGTCGCCGGTATCCAATCCCACTTGCACACCCTTGTCGATACCGCGGGAGAAAACCAGTTCGAGAGGACGGCACATATTAAAGAATGCGGCGTCGTGCCAACCGTCGGTTTTGCCGGGGCATTGCGGTTCCACGCAACCGATGATGTTATAGTTGCGCGCGTCTTCCATGGTAAGGCCGCGACTGATCAGCGCGGGGATAATGACTTCGTCGTTGTAGTATGCGGGAAGCCCCACGCCCGTACGGGTAAGCTCCGCCGCCTTGATGAGCAGTTCCTGCGGACTTCCGTTCCACACGCGAATGGAAAGCGACGGCTGCGGCAACATCACGTGCTTGCTCGCCACGATGCACATTACCGAAAGGTCGTTGGTCACGTCTACCCCTTCGGCGTTCTGTCCGCCCACAATCATATTCTGGAACAAACTGTATCCCGCAAACCCCTCGGCGGACGCCGCGTCACGCACCTTATTGAGGTCGTTGAGCTTGACGAAAATGCAATCGATGAGTTCCTGCGCTTTGTCGCGGGTAATCTTTCCGCCGTGAAGATCGGCGGCGTACAGCGGGTACATATATTGATCGAAGCGTCCCGGGCTGATGCTGTGTCCGCTCGATTCGAGTTGCAACAATTGTTGAATAAACCAAAAAGACTGGCATCCTTCCGCAAAATCGCGGGCGGGTTTTGCCGGTACTTGCGCACAATGCTTTGCGATTGCCTCGAGTTCGGCGCGACGTTCGGCATTGTTTTCTTTTTTTGCCATATCGGCGGCCAATTCACTGTAGCGATGCGCGTAAATTTTAACGGCTTCGCACGCCACGATTACCGCCTTCAGGAAAGCCGAACGACGGGAATAATCGGCGTCGGCAACATTTGCTTTGTCCAGTTCGCTCGCGGCATGTTCTATCACCGAATCCAATCCCTTGTAGATAACGGTATCGTACTGCACCGTCACGTGCCCTACGCCGTTATAGAAATAGTTGCCGGGGGTAAACATGTTGTGCTCGAAGGCTCTGCGCGCTTCGGGCGCCATATACGCCGTGGCGAGTTCGCCGGTGGTCTTGCCTCGCCAATACTTGTGTACTTCACGGAGCGCCGCTTTGCTCTCCTCACTGATTTCAAACGGATCGGCGGCACGGGTAGCCACAGTTTCAAACTCCGACTCGAGCCACTCGAAGGAAAATTCCGGAAACGTCGGGCAGGAACGGGGCGACACCGAATTGACGCCCACGATGAGTTCCCCGTCGCGGATCACGATGGGAATGTTTTTGCAGACGTTATAAAAAGCCTTGGCTTTGCGAAGCACCGTGGGTTCTCCTTCCGTTTGACGGAAAGAATCGGTATACAATACGGCGCGATAATGCTCGATCTGCGGCATCTTGCGGAATAAATCTTCCACAAGCTTGCCTATCCTCGGCTTCTTTTCGCATTCTTGAATTTCGAATTTCATCCCGATATACCCCTTTATACCTATATATTTGCACTCAGTATACCACACAAAACCACGCTTGTCAACAGTAAACCAAATAAAAAACCACAGAAATCAAATTGTTTTTCTGTGGTTTGCGCATTTCAGGAAAAGTACAACGCCCGATTTATTTGATTTTGCGCGGTTTGCGCGCAGGCTTGGGCGCAAGATCGTCTCCTTCGTGGGATTGCGTGTTTGCAAAAGCGTCGGTTTCCGCATTTTCCGCATCGCAATCTTCCTTTGCAACGGGGGCCGTCTCCTCCTCCGCTTCGTGCGTTTCGCCCATAACGTCGTCGTCCTCCCGGAGCAATGTCTCTGCTTCTTTCAACAGCTCTTCCGTTTCCTTTACAAGCGTTTCGCAAGAATTTTCGGCAACCTTGGCAAGCCCTTTGTATTTGCAGTGGAAGTAAACGGTAACTTCCTCTCCCTCGTGGAAAAACTCCCGCGTGTAAGCGGTTCGCTCCTCCCCGTCCGCAGCGATCTTTACTTTGTATACGGTAGACATGATGCGGGTGCGGTGGTCGCTGCCCGTGCTTGACTCGCTGGACATAGAGCAAGACAATACTTTTCCCCGATGCGGGTCGGACATATCATACCCTCTTTCGCTACGGGAAATCTTCTGCCGCACGGTCACAATCACCATACTCAGAATAATGATGAAAGCAAACGCGCCGAGACAGCAGAATCCGACGATGTTTTGTCCGAACACCATGGCAATGGGAAAACCGGCCAACAGGGACAATAATACGATCAAAAAAATACAGCCGAAAACCTTTTCTTTCCTGTCGGAAGCACGGAAAGCGGTTTTTATGTGCGCAAACTGATGCTCCGCCATTGCGATTTTATTATCGTAGCCGTACGTAGAATTGATGCGATCGATCTGTTCGGCTTCCTCCTCTTTTCCGTCCGCGGCAGAGGGGATTTCCCCGTCCGATGCAAAAGGATCGTCCGTCGTTGCCGACCGTTCGGCACGCGGCTTGTTCCCCGCCCGCACGAAAATCCGTATCAATATCACAGCCGAAACCAGCAACGCACCGCCGCTCATCACCCCGAAACCGACGAATATCATGACGGCCTTACCCAACACCATGCCGCCGAAAAGGGTCAACAAGCAAGCGATAAAACCTATTCCCAACAAACCCTTCTTGATATTGAGCGGCGCGCGGTCTTTCGTTTGCAAACGCCTGTAAAGCGCCGCAATTCCCAAGATAACGATTCCCAGCAAAGCCGCGCCGCAGATACCGCCGCATACCTTCAACATTCCAAGTCCGGTCATTTGCGGCCGCTCGGACGCAAGTACGCTGACGCCTTTGCCGTCAATCACGATTTCTACCTTGACACCGATTCTCGCTTCCGCCTCTTCGCGCTTTGCGTATTTCCCCTCGGTTCCCTTGTATTTGTAGTTTTCGTCGATATACACATACCGCATGTAATAGTATCCGTCGTCGTATTCTCCGCCTTCCACAACCGCTTGCACATGCCTGCCGTTCTCGTATACCCATATTGCATATTTGGTGTCACGGTATTGCCGCACGCCGATCCCCGCGATCGTCCCCGTAAACAGCGCGACGCAAAGCAATATCCACAAAAGCGCTCCTTTGCGACTTTGAAACCTCACGTATTTCTTCCTCCGGACTTTGTTTCTTCTTTATACTGCCGAAAAACAAAGACGACCTTTACGCCGCCTTTGTTTTCCGTTGGACTTTTATTCGGTTCTGAGTGCCACCACGGGGTCTTTCTTCGCCGCACTGCGGGAAGGAATCAGCCCCGAAATAAGCGTCAAAAGCACGCTGATCACAATCAACACAAGCGCCGCCAACGGGTGCAGGAAAGCGCTGAGCGCGCCTATGCCCGTAAGCGCGTGCAAAATAAGATTGATGGGGATACACAGCAGATACGTAATCAGCACGCCGAACGCACCCGCCGCAAAGCCGATGATAATCGTCTCGGCATTGAACATGCTGGACACATTGTGCTTGGACGCACCGATAGCGCGCAATACGCCGATCTCTTTGGTGCGCTCCTGTACCGAAATAAGCGTAATGACGCCCACCATGATAGATGAGACAATGAGCGAAATCGCCACAAAGGCAATGAGCACATACGTAATCGCATCGATAATGGTGGTCACCGCACTCATCATAAGCGCCACATAATCGGTATACTGAATCTGATGGTCCTCGTCTACGCTTTGATTGTAATGAATAATCTCGTCGGCAATTATGTCTTTGTCGGCAAAGGAAGCCGCGTAGATATTGATGCTTGTCGGCGCATCCAGATCCACCCATCCCAGCTCGAGCAGATTCTCTTCGTAGGTCACCTTGGAAAAGTCCATGACGTTGTCGGCCTCGTAGTACAAGGCGCACTCGGCGGCGCTCTTCTCCTCGAAGAAACGGTTGAGTAGAGTGACCTTTGTATCCGTCGGCACGTCTTTGAGATTTTCCATGACCTGCCCTGCGTATCCCGCCTTGATCTGTTGTTGCAGACTCGGCAACGCCATTTCGATCAACTGCTCTTTGGAATACTCGGCAATATACTCAAGTACCACCTCGGGAGACACGTTCATCTGCGCGGCAATCGTTTCGGCAATCGTCTGCCGCAAAAGCGCTTCCCCCTCTTCGCCGTCGAATTCTTTCAGCGCGTCGGCCGTCGCTTCCTGCAACATATCGGCGGGCATCACGCATTGGATTCTTTCATACAGTCGCGCTTGCCCCTCCGTATCGAGATCGCTTGCGTACGTCATGAGCGCTTCTTTCTTCCCTTCGTCGGTAAGCGTAGTC
Source organism: uncultured Clostridia bacterium (assembly GCA_947090725.1). GTDB lineage: Bacteria > Bacillota > Clostridia > Christensenellales > Pumilibacteraceae > Pumilibacter. The sequence goes on along the minus strand of CAMUPJ010000038.1, from coordinate 1,175 downwards.
GTCTTAAACGGTTTCCCCGTCAGCACGTCGATGGTAGGCGTAGCTTTTTGCGCTTTGACCGCCTCCGACTGCTCCGCTTTAGCCACTACGTACTTGGAAAGCAGATTGGTATAGCCGATAGTGCCGGAAAGCATGGTGTTGCCCGCCTTTTTATTGGGCTTGACGATACCCGTAATCTTGAGCGTTTCGGCGTTGTTGTACAAAAGATTGAGTCCCGCCTCGCTCTTGCGAAGATCCACCCATCTTCCGCCCTCTTGCTTGTAGCAATCGGAATTGAGAATACATTTGACTTCGGTACCGCAGATTTCCTCATACGACCATTTCTGTTCTTCGACGTCCAGCGGCGTTTTGTTGACGACCGCGCCCACCACGTCGTCTATGAAGCTTTCGTCCATCAGGCCGAGAATATACAACGTCATATCGTCTAGTTCGTTGTACTCGTTGAGTACCAGCACGATTTCGTTATACGCGCCGGGCCACGTGCCGTACACCACGTCGTATTGTTTATAAAGCAATTCGTTGACGGGAGCGCCGTTTTTGGCGGGCAAAAGTTCTTCCCACAAGTTCATGGAAGTCCCCATTCCCATATTGCCGATCATGCCCGCCATACCCGACATATCGTCGGCGCCGAAATACTTCTGCAAAAGCTCGGCGAGCAATTCCTGCGCGTCGGACACCAGGATATCGCCCTTTTCGTTTTTGGTATACACAAGCAGATCGAGATCGTAACCGTACTGTACGCCCGTAACCGCCCGACTGAATTTCCCGTCCTCGTTCTCCAGTTCCTTTTCCAGATGGGTCTTAAAGGTACGCAAATCGTTTTGCTTGGTCTCGATACTGCCGATGGAATTCGCCAGATCGTAAATGACGGGTTTTTTGTATACCGCATCGTTGCCGTGCGTCGGCTTTTTGGTATCCGGCATCATAAACGTTTGCATGAGCTGCATCATATCGGTCTCTTCCGCCCGAAGCGCCACGGGATAGGTGGAAAGCGTCTCTTCCTGCACCGTACCGATGTACCCCGTCATGCCGGAAGACACCGCCAAAATGAGCGCGATACCGATAATGCCGATACTGCCTGCAAACGCGGTCAGTATCGTGCGCCCCTTTTTGGTAAATAAGTTTTTGAGCGAAAGACGGAAAGCCGTCCAAAAAGACATGGAAGGCATCTTCTC